>NZ_JBLKKY010000003.1:0-137908 GCF_059438195.1 Paraconexibacter sp. | reverse complement strand
CCCGGATCTTGCATGAAGCAGTAGCGGCCCCGGGGACCGGGGCCGCTGAACTGTCCGCCTGAGCAGGGATTCTTCTGGGTGTCGAAGCCTGAAGGACCGACTCGGGGGGATCACCTTGAAGGTGATGCGCGATGGGCGCCAGTTGAAGGTAGATGTCTCGGCGGACGGAGCCGGCCTGGTGTCGCATGCCGGCAGCGGCCTGCTCGCCGCGCTGGCCGACGGGGTCGGGCTCACTCGGGCGTTGTCGCGCGAGCTCGCCGGGCTGCGCGAGCGTCGGGCCGGCCACGACCCGGGGCGGGTGATCCGCGATCTGGCGGTGATGCTCGCCGACGGCGGCGACTGCCTCGCGGACCTGCGGGCGGTCCGTGATCAGGCCGCGCTTTTCGGGACGGTGGCCTCGGACTCCACGGCGTTTCGGATGATCGACAGGATCGCTCGGACGCCGGGGATGCTCGACGCGCTCGATCGCGCCCGCGCCACGGCTCGCTCGCATGTCTGGGAGCAGGCCGGGGCGCCGGGACAGGTGACGATCGATCTGGACGCCACGCTGCTGACCGCGCATTCGGACAAGGAGGGGGCGGCGGGGAATTTCAAGGGCGGCTACGGCTTCCATCCGATACTCGCCTACTGCGACGAGACCCGCGAATCGCTCGCCGACATGTTGCGGCCCGGCAACGCCGGCGCGAACACGGCGACCGATCAGATCGAGGTCGCGGAGGCGGCGCTCGAGCAGATCCCGAACGAGCACGTCGCGGACATCGAGATCCTGCTGCGCGTCGATTCCGCCGGGGCCTGCCACGAGCTCTTGGACTGGGCCCACGGGGCGAACGTCCGGTTCTCCGTCGGCTACGACCTCACCGAGTCGGTGCGCGCGGCGATCCTCGAGATCCCCGACGAGGACTGGGTCTGCGCCGTCGATCAGGACGGCACCCGGCGCACCAACGGGCAGGTCACCGAGATCACCGGCCTCGACCTCGCCGGCTGGCCGGAGGGCTCGCGCGTGATCGTCCGCCGCGAGCGGCCGCATCCCGGCGCGCAGCTGTCGTTCACCGATCACGACGGGCACCGCTTCCAAGCGCTGCTCACCGACCAGGACGACCCCGACATCGCGAAGGTCGAGTGCCGCCATCGCGGCCGCGCACGGGTCGAGGACCACATCCGCAACGACAAGCAGACCGGCCTTCAGAACCTCCCGTTCCGCGACCTCGAACACAACCGCGTCTGGATGAAGCTCGTGCTCCTCGCCCACGACCTCATCGCCTGGACCCAGACGCTGCTCCTTGACGGCGAGCTCGCGCGCTGCGAGCCCAAGCGGCTGCGCTACCGACTGCTGCACACCGCCGCCCGCCTCGCCATCAGCGCCCGCACCGCACGCCTGCGACTGCAGGCCACCTGGCCCTGGGCGCGCGACCTCGCCGCCGCCTTCGCACGGCTACGCGCCCTGCCCGCGCCCGGCTGACCCGCCGCCGACGCACCCCACCAGAGGACCGCACGATCGGGCGCCAGGCGCCGCGAAGCGAGCTGCCCGAACATGGCCCCGCCGCCGCGACAGGCGCCGCACATCACTCGCGAGACCGCCTCGGCACCGACCAACGACGCCCACCACACACCGCGACCGCCCCGACCGACCCCGCCGCGATCACCCACACCGATCGACGACCGCTCCTGCAAGATCCGGGCTAGAGGCCAAACCTGTCCTATTTATGTCCGATCGAGCTGCGCGGCGCCAGGTCGAGGGGGCGGGGGTCGTCCTCAGGCGCCGAGGTACGCCCGCACGGCCTCGGGGTCGACGCCACGCTGGCGGAGCGGCTTCACGTAGCGGTCCAGAGTCGTCGAGGCCTGGGCGTGCCCGATCCACTCCGCGACGGTCGCGACGTCGTACCCGGCGACGATGAGGTGCGAGGCGAAGGAGTGCCGCGCGTCGTGGAGCCGGAAGCCCGCGGGCGAGAGGGCGCCGGGGACGTGGCGGAGCTTGCGGGGGTCGCTCGGGTCGCGCTCCCACCCCCACGCGCGCCGCGCGCGGACGAGGAGCTGGTCCGTGTCGAGCGGGACGCCGAGGCCGATCCGGGAGCCCTGGGCGCCCTTCCCGGGGAGAAAGGGGTAGTCAACGCGCGCCTCGGGCCCGAGGCTGGCGAGCTGCGCCTCCACATGTGGCCGCAGAGGGGCCAGAATCGGCACCTCCCGCCCCTCACCCTCGCGCCGGTACTTCGCCGCCTTTCGGCCCGCGACGGCGTCCCAGCCTGCCCGGACGACGATGCGATCGGGCATCGGGTGACCGCGGTCGTCGAGGATGACGTCGGCGACCTGGAGGGCGCGCAGCTCCCCGGCGCGGAGGCCTGCCATCCCGGCGAGCGCGAACGCGGGACGGTCGACCGGGTCGAGGGCGTCGAGCATCGCCGCCAGCTCGTCCGGCGTGACGATGACGTCACGGGGCTGGGAGCCCGCGGGTAGCTCCAGGCCATGCGTCGGGTCCTGTAGCTCGTCGTGGCGCGGGAGGAGGTAGCGGTAGAGCGCGCATAGCGCGGTGACGACGTTCCTCGCCCTCTGCCCCGAGCGGAGCGCGGCGACCTCGTCGACGAGCGCCTGGACCTGGGAGCGGCGAAGCGCGTCGACGGGGACGGCCCCGAGGGCAGGGGTGATCCAGAGGACGAAGTCCTGGCGGTACCCGCGGAGCGTCTTCGGAGCGTAGGGCCGTCCGCCGCGGGCCCAGGCCTGGCCGCACTCGGCGCGGTCGAGGAAGGCCTCGGCGGCCTCGGCGACGGTGGGGAACGTCGGGCGGGCGGCCTGGGCGGCGAGGGCCTCCTGGGAGGCGAGGAGCTTCGCGCGCTCGGCGCGGGCCTGCGCGAGGCTCGTGGTCCAGCGCCCGCGAGCCTTGCGGCCCGTCCCCGGGATGCGAACGCTGGCGCGAAAACGCTCGCGTCCGTCTGTCCCGGTCCGCCGTTCCAGGCCCTGCGCTCGGTCTCGTCGAGAGGTCATCTAGACCACCTCGCCCGGGCACGATGTCCCCCAATTTGTCCCCCACGAGCGCGCAGAGCCCTCTACTACGGGCCACCGGGCGGTCTCGAAAACCGTTGTGCGTGCAAGCGTACCGAGGGTTCGAATCCCTCCCCCTCCGCTGAAGGGCGTCCGCGCCCGCGATTCGCCCCCACCGGCGTGCGGCTCGCTACGGAGGACGCCGCGCACGGGCGCGGCGAGCATGGAGCGATGACAGATCACGCTCCGCTGCACGCAGCGCCCCGCAGCCTCGCGACCCGGGCGGCCGCGGCGGCGGTCGTCGCGTTCGTCGTCCTCGTCGTCCTCGCGGTCGCCGCCGATCCGGACGACTCGGACGCGCTCCGCGCCGTGCAGGTGGGCTGCATCGCGGTCTTCTGGGCGACCGGGCTCACCGCGCTCGTCGCCTCCCTGCGCCGCGTCGTCGAGGGGAGGCGGGGGGTCGCGATCTGGGCAGCGCTCCTCATCGGCAGCGCCGTGACGGCCTTCCTCATCGCGGAGCTGACCGTCCTGGAGTGACCGGCGGCCGCCGGCGCCACCCGCGCCCTCAGCGCGCCGCGAGCCGGCCCGCCGGCGTCCTGCGCCGCGCCCACACGCGGCAGAACGCGTCGACGACGCGCGGGTCGAACTGGCTGCCCGCGCAGGCCGCGAGCTCCGCGAGCGCCTCTCCCGGAGGCCTCGCAGGGCGGTACGCGCGGTCGGAGGTCATCGCGTCGAACGCGTCGCAGCAGAAGACGATGTGCGCGGGGAGCGGGATCGCCTCCCCGGCGAGGCCGTCCGGATAGCCGCGGCCGTCCCAGCGCTCGTGGCTTGCCCGCACGAGCGAGGCGACGTGGGTGAGGGCGGGTGCCGCGAGGCAGATCCGCTCGCCGAGGACGGTGTGCTGACGCATCACCATCCACTCCTCCGGGGTGAGCGGGCCGGGCTTGTCGAGGACGGCCTCGGGGAGCGCGATCTTCCCGACGTCGTGCAGCTCCGCGGTGAGGCGCGTCGCGTGCTGGCCCTCGGCGTCGAGGCCGAGCTCGCGGGCGACCTCGGCCGCCAGGTCGGCGACGCCGTGCCCGTGGCGGCCGAGCCTCGGGTCGCGCTCGGCGACGACGGCGGTGAGGAGCCGCCGCGCCTGGTCGACGGCGCTCAGCCGTCCGCGGCCCTTCGCCTCGTACATGCGACCGTCGGCGGTGCGCAGGATCTCGGCCGCGGCCCGCCCGTCGTCGGGGATCACGGCCCAGCCGCCCGACGCGCGCACGCAGAAGGAGGCGCCGTCCTCGGCGAGCGCGTCCGACACCGCGGCGGCGAGTGCGGGGACGCCGTCCTCGAGCGGGAGGAGGACGCAGAACTCGTCGCCTCCGAGGCGATAGGCGCGTCCACGAGGGACGGCCGTCGCGAGGCGCCCCCCGAGGCGCTCGAGGAGCTCGTCGCCGGCGGGGTGCCCGAAGGTGTCGTTGTACCCCTTGAACCCATCGAGGTCGTAGATGCCGAGGGCCCACGGCCGGCCCGGCGTCGCGACCGCGAGAGCGCGCGCGAGGTCGTCGAGGAGCGCCCGCCGGTTGGGGAGTCCCGTGACCGGGTCGGTGCGCGAGAGCTCACGCGCGCGGGTGAACGCGACCCGAAGGTCGTCCTGCGAGAGCTTCATGCGCGCGAGCGCCGCCGTGAGCGACGCCGCGGCGAGGAGCACGGCGACCGCCTCGACCCGCGAGAAGTGGTCGTAGACGAGCAGGACGATCGACGCGGCGGCGACGGCGAGCGGCACCGGCGAGGACGCGTGCGTGCGGGCGGCGGCGCGGGGTGGGAGCCATGCGCCGACGGCGATGAGCGTCATCGCCACGGGCCAGCCCGCGCTGAGGACGCCGCCCTCGATCGAGGCGTCGGTCACCGAGCCCCGCGCCCACAGCGCGTCGGTCACCGCCCAGAGGACGGCGCCCGTGCTGACGAGCAGCCACGTGCGCTGGGCGCGCGGCCCCAGCGCGACGAGGAGACCCGCGGCGCCCGCGACGAGAGCGAGGTCGAGCAGCGGATAGGCGAGCACCGCGATCTCGCCGGCGAGCGCATCCGCCGTCCCGAGCTCGTGGAAGGAGATCGTCGCGAGGAGCGCCGCCGTCCCGAGCCCCGCGATCGCCGCATCGGCGACGTCGCCCCGGTCCAGGCGCAGACCCGAGTCGGCGAGGAGGCGGGCGCCTCCCGCGAAGAGGAGCGGATAGGCGCCGAGGTAGAGCGCGTCGGCCAGCGAGGCGCCGCCGCCTCCCATGACGAGCAGCCACACGACGTCGCCGAGGGCCCAGGCGAAGAGGCCGGCTCCGACGAGCGTCCAGCCCCGCGACGCGGCGTCGAGGCGCCCGCGGGCGACGCAGGCGAGGGCGGGACCGGCGACGAGGAGCGCGTGGAGCGCGTGCCCGGCGGTGGAGTCGCCGTCGCCCCCGACGGCGAGCACGACGAAGACGGCGAGGAGCATGGTCTGCGCGGCGAGGCCCGCGAGGAGGAGGACGCGTCGGGACGCGTCATGCATCGCGGGCGATGTCGTCGGAGCGGGCACGGGCAGACAGGTCCCCGACTCTCGTTATCGGCCGGTCGGACCTGAGGCTTTCTCCGTAGTTCCCCACATGCGTGCATCCCGACTGGCCAAGCAGCCAGACCTGCCTGTAACGTCGCGCCATGGCGACCGAGGAGAGGCAGTCGACGCTGCGCGACGTGCGCGTCGCGGACCAGCAGCTCTGGGCCGAGGGCCCACCGCACGAGCTCTTCCGCGGGCTCCGGGCGGAGTGTCCCGTCCACTGGACCGAGGGGATCACCGAGTACCCGACGGAGAAGGGCTTCTGGTCGGTGACGCGGTGGGACGACATCCACGCCGTGAGCCGCGACTGGAAGACGTTCTCGTCGGCGCACGGCATCACCGCGGTCTCCGACGCGGTCATGCCGGTCGAGCTCGTGAGCGCGATGTTCATCGGGATGGACCCGCCGAAGCACGACCGGCTGAAGGCGCTCTTCCAGCGCGGCTTCACGCCGAAGCGGATCGCCGACCACGAGGACGAGATCCGCGAGATCGCCGTCCGGGTCCTCGACTCGCTCGACGGACGGGAGACCTGCGACCTCGTCGAGGACGTCGCCCAGCCGGTCGTCTCCCGGGTCATCGGGAGCTTCATGGGCATCGCCCCGGAGGACGACGCCCGCTGGGCGACGCTCATCAACGCGATCCTCGCCTTCAGCGACGAGGACGGCCGCCCGCCGGACGCGTCGCTCATGGAGCACGAGGTGCCGATGCTCTTCGAGCGCACGAAGGTGCTCATCGCGCAGCGGCGCGAGAACCCCACCGACGACCTCACGAGCGTCCTCGTCCACGCCGAGGTCGACGGCGAGCGCCTCGAGGAGCACGAGATCGTCATGGGCTTCTTCCTCCTCATGGCCGCCGGCAACGACTCGACGAAGGCGACGTACACCTCGGCGATGAAGGCGCTCATCGAGCACCCCGAGGAGCGTCAGCTGCTCCTCGAGGACCCGTCGCTCATCCCGAGCGCCGTCGAGGAGGCGCTGCGGATGTTCCCCGCCTTCGGCCACTTCCGCCGCACGGCGACCCGTGACGTCACGCTCTCGGGCGCCGAGATCAAGGAGGGGGACAAGGTCTGCCTCTGGTACCCGTCGTCGAACCGCGACGAGAGCCGCTTCGACGATCCCGACCGCTTCGACGTGCGCCGGAACCCGGAGCACCAGGCGTTCGGCGCCGGAGGCCGGCACTTCTGCCTCGGGACGGCGCTCGCGCGCCTCGAGCTGCGGGTCCTCCTCGAGGAGACCCTCACGCGCTACCCGGCGATGGAGCTCGCCGGTGAGCCCGAGTGGGTGCCGTCGCCGTTCGCCAACCAGCTGAGGACGCTGCCCGTCCGGCTCGGCTCTCGCGCCGGCTGACGGCTCACCGCCGGCCGAGCCGCGGGACGAGCCGGCGACCCGGGGGCCGCCGGAAGCCCTCCTGCGCGAGCGCGGCGTTCACCGCGACGAGACCCGCCTCCACGAGGAGGTTCGCGGTGCCCAGCCGGTTGACGCGGCGCTTCACGCGCGCCTCGCGCTCGGTCGCGTCGCTGTGCGTGTGGTCGCCGTCCTCGAGCGGCACCCTGCCGCCGTCGCGCATGCGCGAGAAGCGCAAGCCCTCCGCGGCGGTCGCGAGACCGGTCACCGCCACGGCGGCGACGAGCCCGTCCTTCGCGCGAGCGAGCCGGCGCTCCGTCGGCGAGAGGCGGCGGTCGGCGGACTCGTCGAGCCGCGCGCCGGCCCAGCCGCCGACGATGGCGCCGAGTCCGATGAGGTTCACCGTCCCGTAGCGGCGCCACGAGCGGTTGAGCACGCGCCCGCGCTCGGCGGGGTCGGAGACGCCGGCGAGGGCGGGGTGCATCGCGGTGCGCGCGAAGAGGTTGCCGCCGAGGAGCGCGGCGGCTCCGATGTCGTGCATCGCGCGGCCGACCTTGCTCGTCGGGACGGACGGGGGGAGGGCGAGGTCCATGCTCGGGACTACCCGGCGCACTTCTCCCCACACGTCCGGCGGGTGACTACGGACGGGGGTCGCGGGTTCGTGAGGATGGCGCCGCGCGCCGGCGTGAGGACCATGCGACGCATGTCCGCCGATCCGCACGATGTCGTCCTGCGCGCCCGCGCCACCGCGAAGACCTACGGCGAGGGGCCGACCGCGGTCCGCGCTCTGCGCGGCGTGGATCTCGCCGTCACGGCGGGCGAATGGGTCGCGATCATGGGGCCCTCGGGGTCCGGCAAGAGCACGCTCCTGCACATCATGGGCGCGCTCGAGCGGCCGACCGGCGGCTCCGTCGAGCTGCACGGACGCCGCTACGACGACCTCGACGACCGCGAGCTCACCCGCCTGCGCGGCGAGGTCTTCGGCTTCGTCTTCCAGTTCTTCAACCTCCTCCCGTCGCTCACGGCGTCGGAGAACGTGCTCCTGCCCGTGCTCATCGCCGGCCTGCGGGCCTCCGACTACGCCGACCGCGTCGACGAGCTCCTCGCGACCGTCGGCCTCGAGGGGCGGGCGGCGCACCTCCCCGCCGAGATGTCCGGCGGCGAGCAGCAGCGCGTCGCGATCGCCCGGGCGCTCCTCCGCGACCCCGAGGTGGTCCTCGCCGACGAGCCGACCGGCAACCTCGACTCGCGAAGCGGCCGCACGATCCTCGACCTGCTCCGCGACGTCGTCTCGCACGGGCAGACCGTCGTCATGGTCACGCACGACCCGTCGGCCGCGGCGCTCGCGGACCGCGTCGTCTTCCTCCGCGACGGCCTCATCGTCCGCGAGGAGTCCGGCGGTGAGACCGGCCGGGTCGTCGACGCGTTCCGCGACGTCGAGACGGCCGGGATGCCTGAGGAGGCCCGGGCGTGAGGGGGCGCCGCCCCGCGGGGGCGCGGCTGCGCTCCCTCGGCGGCCTCAGCGGCCGCAGCCTCCGCGCGCGCCCGCTGCGGTCGGTCCTCACGACCGCGGCGATCGTCCTCGGCGTCGGGATGGTCTTCGGCGTCCTCCTCCTCGTCGGGACGATCAGCGGCACCTTCGACCGCCTCTACGACTCGATCTACGGCAAGACCGACGTCGTCGTCTCCGGGGAGAAGTCCGTCGGCTCCCTTCCCGCCGCGACGATCGACGAGGTGCGGGCGGTTCCGGGCGTGGAGGGCGCCTCCGGCTCGATCTACTCCATCTTCCGCACGGTCGACGAGCGCGGTCGCGTCGAGACCGGGACCGACGCGCAGATCTACGTCGTCGGCGTCGACCCGGACCAGCCGGAGACGAGCACCGCGCGCGAGGTGGCCGGACGCGAGGTCCGCTCCGGCGCGGAGATCGAGGTGCCCGCCGACTGGGCCCAGGAGAACGGCGTCGCGATCGGCGACGACCTGCGCGTCTCGACGCCCTCCGGGCTCGCCGAGCTGAACGTCGTCGGCTTCTTCGAGTTCGAGGGCGGGCTCGACCTCGGGGGCTACGGGACCGGCGCGATGCCGATCGACACGGCGCGTGTGCTCATGGGCAAGCCCGACGTCTGGGACGAGATCACCGTCATCGCCGAGGAGGGGGTCTCGCCCGATGCGCTCCGCGAGCGCATCGACGCCGCGCTCGACGAGGGCGTGCAGGTCGCGCTCCCCTCCACGAAGGGCGAGGAGGCCGAGGAGCAGCTCGCCGCCTTCAACGTCGTCCTCTCGTTCTTCTCGGGGATCGCGCTCTTCGTCGGGGCCTTCCTCATCCTCAACTCGTTCAACATGACCGTGCTGCAGCGCATGCGCGAGATCGGCACGCTGCGGGCGCTCGGCGCGGGACAGCGACGCATCGCGGGGCTCATCCTCCGCGAGGCG
Source organism: Paraconexibacter sp. (assembly GCF_059438195.1). Taxonomy (NCBI): domain Bacteria; kingdom Bacillati; phylum Actinomycetota; class Thermoleophilia; order Solirubrobacterales; family Paraconexibacteraceae; genus Paraconexibacter; species Paraconexibacter sp. The sequence continues at coordinate 128,596 of NZ_JBLKKY010000003.1, read as the reverse complement.
GCGCTCCTCGGGCTCATCGGCTCCGTCCTCGGCCTCGGCGTCGGCGTCGGGCTCGCCGTCCTCCTCGTGCAGGCGATGCAGGCCTTCGGCCTGCCCGTCGCGGGCGTCGACATCGCCCTCGGGCCGGCGATCGTCGCCGTCGTCGTCGGCATGGTCGCGACGCTCGCGGGCGCCGCCTGGCCCGCGATGCGCGCCGGTCGCATCTCGCCGATCCGGGCGCTCGTGGGCGACCGCGGCGTCCGCCGCGCGCCCCGGCGCAGCCGCGCGCTCGCCGGCCTCGGGCTGCTCGTCCCCGGCATGCTCGTGTCCGGCTTCTTCTGGTTCGGCAACCGCTCCGACGACAGCGCGCTCGCCGCGGTCGGCGGGATCGGCGCGACGATGGCGCTCTTCCTCGGCCTCGTCCTTCTCGCGCCGTTCATCGTCCTCCCGATCGCCGGGCTCCTGGGCCGCGGCCTGCAGTCGGCGGCGCCCGCCGAGGGGCGGCTCGCCGTCGACGCGCTGCGGTCGAACCCGGGGCGGACCGCGGCGACCGCGGCGACGCTCCTCGTCGCCCTCTCGGTCGTCGTCGTCAACTCGACGGTGGCCTCGAGCGTCGTCGGCTCGATCGGGGACGAGATCGACCGGCAGTTCGCGCGCGACCTCACCGTCCAGCCCGTCGGCTACGACGACTACACCGGCTTCGGCACCGGCCTGCCGCGCGACCTCGAGCGCGAGATCGCGGCGCTGCCGGAGACCGGCGCCGTGTCACCGCGCCGCGCCCTGTTCCTCCCCGAGCTGCCGGAGGGCGGCCAGGAGGGGATCGTCGTCGGCTACGACCCGCGCTCCTGGGCGCAGGTCGACGACCCGCGCTTCATCGGCGCGACGACGGAGGAGGCGCTCGCCGGCCTGGCTGCGGGCGGCGTCGTCCCGGCCGAGTCCTACGCCTCGGCGGTCGGGCTCGAGGTCGGCGACCGGCTCACGCTCGAGGGGCCGTCCGGCACGGTCGACGCGCCCGTCGTCGCGATCGGCGACACGCTCGACGCCGGCGGCCAGCTCATCCAGACCTCCCTCGAGACGATGGAGGGCGTCTACGGGGTGACGACCGACCAGCAGCTCGCCGTCGTCGCCCGCTCGGAGGACGTCCGCGACGCCCTCGTCGCCCGCGTCGACGCCCTCATCGACACCGACCACCCCGGGTTGGAGGCGCTCTCGACCGGCGAGCTGAAGGCGGAGTACCAGGAGCAGATCGACGAGCAGTTCGCGATGTTCAACGCGATGGTCGGCATCGCCGTGCTCGTCGGGATGCTCGGCATCATCAACACGCTCTCGATGTCGGTCCTCGAGCGGACCCGCGAGATCGGGGTGCTGCGGGCGCTCGGCGCCTCGCGCTGGCGGGTGCGCCGGATGCTCGGGCACGAGAGCCTCCTCGTCTCGGTCGCCGGGACCGTCGCGGGGCTCGCCGCCGGCCTGGGCATCGCGCTCGTGTGGGTCGTCGGGATGCGCGAGACGACGTTCCCGGGGCTGACGCTCCACCTCCCGACCGGGATGCTCACGACGATCGCGGTGCTCGGCGCGGTCATCGGCGTCCTCGCCGCGATCCTCCCCGCCCGGCGGGCCGCACGGCTCGACCCGCTCACGGCCCTGCGCTACGAGTAGACGGCGGGGCGGGAGCCGGCGGCTGCGGCGGGTCCCTGCCGTCGGCACCGCTGCCGTCCGCATCGGCGTCCTCCTCGGCCTCGTGCTCTCGGGCGGGCGCGCTGCGCGACGGCGGGTGGACGACCGTCCCGCGGAGCATCGAGACGAGGCGCCGGCCCAGCGGCTCGGCGTCCTCCTCGTCGTCGTCGCCGCCGGCGCCGCGCTCGGCGAGCGCCTGTCGCCAGGTGGCGGCGACCTCCGCTCCGAGGAGCATGCCGTTCGCGCTGAGGAAAGCGAAGAGGAGGAACGCGATGACGGTCGCGAGCGACGCGTAGACGGCCGCGAAGTCCGCGAGCGTGCGGAGGTAGACGGCGAAGACGGCCTTCGTCGCCGCGTAGGCGAGCGCGCCGACGAGCGCGCCCGGCCACACGTCCCGGAAGCGCGGGTTCGACGCGGGGACGACGCTGAAGATGACCGCGAAGACCCCGAACGCCAGGACGGCGGGGGCGAGCTGCCCGGCGAGGAATCCCAGCCCGCCGCCGATGGCGCTCGCGGTCTGCACGAGGATCGTGAGGCCCAGCGAGGCGGCGAGGGCGAGACCGGCGCCGGCGACGAGGAGGATGTCAAGCGCCTTGCCGCGCAGCGGCGGCCGCTCGTCGGCGACGCCCCACACCGTGTTGAGGGAGAAGCGCACGGCGCCCATCGCGCCGCTCGCCGAGATGACGAGCGTCACGAGGCCGATCGCTCCGGAGACCTGGGCGTCCTCGGTGACGTCGGTGAGGAGCTGCTCGAGCTCGGCGCGCCCCCGGTCCTCGCGCAGCGGGACGAGGTCGAGGACGGCGTCGATCGTCTCCCCGCGCGCCGCCTCGTCGCTGGCGATGAGGCCGAAGCCCGTCACCGCGAGGATCGCGAGCGGGAAGAGCGCGAAGAGCGCGTAGTAGGCCATGGCGGCCGCGAGCTTCGTGCAGCCGTCCGCGAAGAACTCGCTGATCGCCTTCCACGCGATGCTGCCGAGCGCACCCATGCCCATGCGCTACCCGGTGGAGCGTCGGGTCGTGCCTTCTCGGCGCGCCAGGCGCACTCGGACGATCGCCGATCGCCGGTGTTTGCTTCCCGCATCGCGAGGTAGTGGGGATGCCGATGAGCGATCAGGAGCTCGGTCCCCTCGGGCGCCTCGGCGTCCGCATGGCGCAGCGCCCGCGCGCGGTGTTCGCCGCATGGGCGGTCCTTCTCCTCGCATTCGGCATCTTCCTCCCCAAGGTCGAGAAGTCCCTCGCCGGGTTCGGCTGGTCGAAGACCGGCTCGGAGTCCGTCGAGGCGCGCGACCTCATCGGCGACCACTTCGGCGGGCGCGACGCGACGGCGCTGCCGGTCGTCGTCCACTCCGACCGTCACACGGTCGACGACCCGCCGTTCCAGCGGGCGATCGACGAGGTCGAGCGGACGATGCGCGAGCACCCCGACGTCTTCGCCTCGGTGACGCCGCCCCGGCCGGGGGCGTCGATCTCACGGGACCGTCGCACCGCCGTCGTCCTCGGCGGGGCGGCGCGCGGCGCCAACGGCATGGTCGAGGCGGCCGGGGAGTTGAAGGAGGACCTCACGTCCGCAGGTGGCGACGGGGTGCGGGTCGACCCGACCGGGCTCCCGATGATGTGGTCGGACTTCAACGAGAACAGCAAGTCGTCGATGTTCTTCGCCGAGGCGGTGTCGTGGCCGATCACGCTCGCGATCCTCGTCCTCGCATTCGGCTCGCTCGTCGCCGCCGGACTGCCGCTGCCGCTCACCATCCTCGGTCTCGGGCTCTCCGGGGGCGCTCTCTACCTCGGCACGCTCGTCATCGACATCTCGCTCTGGGCGATGAACTTCGCGCTCATGTTCTCGCTCGCGCTCGGGATCGACTACGCGCTCTTCGTCGTCTACCGGTTCCGGCAGGCGCTGGCCGAGGGCGCCGAGTCGCCCGTCGCCGCGGTGGGCGAGACGATGGACACCGCCGGGAAGGCCGTCCTCTTCAGCGGCCTCACGGTCATGCTCTCGCTCCTCGGCGTCCTGTTCGTCCCGAGCCTCGCGTTCCGCACGATGAGCATCGGGATCATCCTCTCGGTCGTCTTCGTGCTCGCCGCGGCGCTCACGCTCCTGCCCGCCCTCCTGGCGAGGATCGGCCGCCGGGTCGACAAGGGCGAGGTGCCGAAGCTCGGCGCCGGGAGCTTCCGCTCCGAGCGCGCCGCCGCGTGGGCGGAGCGGCTCGCGCGCCGGCCGGTCGCCTTCGGCCTCGTCGGCCTCGCCCTCCTCGGCGCCGCCGCGGTCCCGCTCCTGCACGCGAAGACGAAGAGCCCGTCGATCGAGACGGTCCTCCCGGGCGAGCCGTCCCGGGAAGGCCGGCAGCAGCTCCAAGAGGCGTTCGGGCCCGGCGCCCCGGCGAGGCTCCAGGCCGTCGCCCCGCGCGGCCGCCGGGACGAGGTCGTCGCCGCGGTCGAGCGCGCCCCCGGCATCGAGCGGCACCGTCCTCCGCAGACCTCGGACAGCCTCGTGCTCGTCGAGGCGACGCCGACCGTCGGGCCGGGCGACGAGCGCATGGACGACGTCATCACCGGCCTGCGCGACGAGCTGCCCGAGGAGGCGCGCCTCGGCGGCGCCGTCGTCGAGGCCTACGACCTGGAAGAGGCGGCGGACGCGCGAATCGCGGTCGTCGTCCCGGTCGTCGCCGGGCTCGGCTTCCTCCTCGTCGCGGTCGCGTTCCGCTCGATCGTCATGGCGGCCGTCGCCGTCGTCTCGAACCTCCTCGCGACGGCCGCCGCGTTCGGCATCGGGACGCTCGTCTTCCAGGACGGCGTCCTCGCCGAGGTCTTCGCGGTCGACCCCCAGGGCTTCCTCGACCTGTGGGTTCCCGTGTTCTTCTTCGCGATGATCTTCGGGCTCGCGATGGACTACACGGTCTTCTTGCTCGCGGCGAGCCGCGAGCAGTGGGACAAGAGCGGCGACCCCCACGCCGCGCTCGTGGAGGGCATGGCGCGCTCCGCGCGGGTCATCTTCTCGGCGGCCGCCGTCATGGTCGCGGTCTTCTTCACGTTCGCGATCGCGTCCTCCGCGCTGCCGCCCATCGAGATGGGCGTCATCCTCGGCGTCGCGGTCGTCATCGAGGCGACGATCGTGCGGCTCATGCTCATGCCGGTGGCGCTCCGGCTCGCCGGGCGGTGGGCGTGGTGGATGCCGGCCTGGCTCGATCGCCGCCTTCCGCGCCTGCGCTGGGCGCACTGAGCGTCGGCGCGGACTCCCCGGTCCCTCTCCGTACTTCTCCGCGGGGACCGGCGGCTCGCGCCGGATGGCGCCGCTCAGGGGCCCCTCTAGGTTCTCGCCATGAGCAGACCCATCGCACTCCAGCCGCGAGGGCGACGGACTCTGCGGGAGGAGACCGTGCATCTCGCCGACGGACGCGTGCTCACCGCACGCCGGCGGCCGGGCCGGGGGATGCCGCTCGTCCTCCTCCACGGCCTCCTCGACTCCGCGGTCGGCTGGGAGGAGCTGTGCGACGCGACGAGGCGTCCCTGCGTCGCCTTCGACGTCCCCGGCTTCGGCGGCTCGGACCTGCCGGCCCACCCGGCCTTCTCCGCCTACGCGGAGGACATCATCGCGGGCATCGACGCGCTCGGGCTCGACGAGCTCGTCCTCGTGGGGCACTCGCTCGGCGGCGGGATCGCGACCGCGATCGCCGAGCGCATCCCCGAGCGGGTGAAGGCGCTCCTCCTCCTCGCGCCCGCCGGCTTCGGGCGCATCCCGCTCGCCGAGGCGATCTCTCTCCCCGGGGTCCGCCAGGTGGCGGGACGCGTGCTGCCGGTCGCGCTGGCGAGCCGGCTCGCGATGACGACGGCGTACCGCACGATGGTCGCCGCCGGAGGCCTGCCGGCCGACGAGGTCCTCGAGCGCGTCGCCGCCGGGGCGACGACCGTCGTCCCCGGTGCGGTCGAGGCGACGAAGGCCGTCGTCCGCGGGGGACTGTCGAAGCGGGCGTTCCACCGCCGCCGGGTCGAGTACGACGGCCCGGTCATCGTCGTGTGGGGCGACCGCGACCGGCTCGTGCCGGTCGCGCACATGTCCGGGGTCGCCGCCGCGTTCCCGCACGTCGACGCGCGCGTGTGGCAGGGGATGGCCCACCATCCGCAGGCGGAGCGCCCCGAGGAGCTCGCCGAGCTCGTCGAGGCGGCGGTGCGCCGCGTCGAGGGGAGGGACGGACCGGCGCGGAGCCGCGCCGCCTGACGCGCCTCGCCGTCCGGTCTCGCGAGGAAGATCACCGCATGACCATCGACGGCCTCGACTTCATCGGCATTCCGACCCGCGACAAGGAGAGGTCCCGCGCCTTCTACCGCGACGTGCTCGGCCTGCGTCCCGACCCGAACGCGGAGTGGGAGAGCTGGGCGGGCGACGTCTGCTTCGCGGTCTGGGAGCCCGAGGCGTTCGGGATGCCGTTCGTCGCCCAGCAGGGCAACCCGCTGCCGCTGTCGGTGGAGGACGTGCCCGCCGCACGCGCGGAGCTGGAGGGCAAGGGCGTCGCCTTCATGGGGGAGACGCTCGACACCGGCGTCTGCCACATGGCGTTCTTCGCGGATCCCGACGGCAACGCCCTCATGCTCCACCATCGCTACGCGCCCGTCGCGGGCGCGACATGACGGAGTTCTTCACGCCGTCGCACCGGGGCGGCTCGGGGTCGCCCCTCGTCGCGATCCACGGCTTCACGGACACGTGGAGGACCTGGGAGCTCGTGCTGCCTTCGCTCGAGCGTCGGCACGAGGTCCTCGCCCCGACGCTCGCCGGCCACGCCGGGGGGCCGCGGATCGCCGGCGAGGCGACCGCGGAGGCGGTCGTCGAGGCGCTCGAGGAGACGATGGACGCCGCCGGCTTCACGACGGCGCACCTCGTGGGGAACTCGCTCGGCGGCTACCTCGCGCTCGCGCTCGCCGCCCGCGGCCGGGCGGAGTCGGTCGTCGCGCTCGCACCGGCGGGCGGGTGGGCGCCCGGCGACGAGTCGTTCCGCGAGACGCTCGACTACTTCGCCCGCACCCAGGAGGCCGTGCGCCGCGTGGCGCCGCACGCCGAGCAGTTCCTCGCGACGGCCGAGGGCCGTCGACGCGCGACCATCGACACGGTCGTCGCCTACGAGCACATCCCCACCGACCTGCTCGTCCACCAGATGCGCGGGTCGGCCGCCTGCCACGGCGCCGAGGCGCTCCTCGAGAACGCCGGCCGCGACGGGTGGCCGCTCGACGCGGCGGCGGTGATGTGCCCGGTGCGCTTCGTATGGGGGACCGACGACCGGATCCTGCGGTGGCCGTCCGCGGCCGAGGGCTACCGGCAGCGGTTCCCGCACGCCGACTGGGTCGTCATCGACGACGTCGGTCACATGCCGCAGCTCGACGCCCCCGCGGTCATCGCCGACCTCGTCCTCGGCTTCACGGGCTGAGCGTCGCGCCCTCCGCGAGCCGCGCGGCCGACCCGGGGTCGTGCGAGGGGAGGTAGACGGTCGGGTGCGAGCGCGCGTGGGCGAGGATCGCGTCGAACGTGCGGTGCGAGATCGACGGGTCGGGTGCGACCGCGTCGGGACGGCGGTCGCGGAGCTGCTCGAGCGTGTCGGTCGCGTCACCGGCGAGGAGCACGTGCCGGCCCTCGTCGTCGACGCAGACGACCGAGAGGTGGCCGGCCGTGTGGCCCGGGGTCGCGACCGCGACGATGCGCCCGTCGTCGCTGAGCGCCGTGCTGCGCGGGAACGCGCCGAACGGCCGCCCCTCGAGCGCGAGTGGACGGAGATCGGTCCCGTCGGGGAGCGGCTGACGGAAGAGCCGCGACTGGACCCGCCCCCGCGGGCTGCGCGCGAACGCGAGCTCGTCGGCGGCGACGTGGACGGGGGCGTCGAGGTGCGCGGCGCCGTCCATGTGTCCCCGTGGAGGTGGGTGAGGACGACGGCGTCGACGTCGTCGATCGCGAGGCCGGCGGAGGCGAGGGCGTGAGGCAGCTCGTCGCTCTCGGCGACCTCGAAGCGCGCGAACGGGAGGTCGTGCGCCGCGGCGGTCTCCCCGGTGTCGACGAGCACGAGGCGCTCCTCGTGCTCGATCGCCCAGCAGTGGATGGGGAGGGGCTCCGACCACGGTCCGGGCAGCGCGAGGTCGAGCTGGCGGCGCGGCCCGCTGCTGGCGTGGAGGAACGCGTGCTTGACGCGGACGCTGCCTGTCGTGAGCGCGTGGATCCGCATGGGCGCACCCTACGCGCCGCTCGCGGGCTGCGAGTCCGGCGCCGCCCGCGCCGCTAGGCGCAGACCCGGATCTCGCGCGTGACGCGGATGCGGTGCCCGTTGCGGTTGATGCCGCTGATGCGGACCTTCACGACGCTGCCCGGCTCCCGCTCGCGGAGGTCCACGACCGCGGTCGGCCGGCCGAAGCGGCGGACGACCTTCAGGCGCTTCCCGCCGACCGTGACGCGCACCTTGCGCAGCCGCCGGTCCCCGCCGTCGACGCGGATCCGCAGGCGTCGCCGCGTCGCGCAGCGCGCGTCGCTGCGGGCGGCCGCCACCTGCTCGGGGCAGCTCGCGGTCGTGTAGCAGCGCAGCTCGGGCTCGCGGTCGACGCGCGGCGAGCGCAGGACCGTCGTCGCCAGGGCCGTGCCCGCCGCCGCGGCGTCGGTGAGCACCGTCGCAGGATCGACGCCGGGCATGAACGGCACCTCGCACGCATGCCGGTCGACCCTCGCGGGGTCCGCGGGCCCGTCGTGGTCGAGCGCGTCGCGGACGAGGGCCCACGAGACCGCGTCGGTCGTCCCGACGACGAGGTGCTCGGCGCCGTTGAAGGGGCAGATCTCCTGGACGGCGACGTTGGTGATCGCGCCGGGGCCGCTCAGCGCCGCGCCGGCCGGCGGGATGACGACCTCGTCGTTGCGCGTGTAGATCGACGTGTAGTCCAGGCCCGCGAAGGTCTCCTGGCGCGAGTTGAGGGCGCGGAGGAAGTCGCTTCCCGAGCGCTGCTGCCAGAACGCCTCCGGGCACTCGGACGCGCAGAGGAACCGCGCGGCGTCCGTCCCGTGGTTCGACGGCGCCATGCCGATGACGTCGGAGACCATCGGGCGGACGTCCGGCCACCAGCGCAGCGCCCAACGGCCGACCATGCCGCCCTGGGAGTGCCCGAGCAGCGCGACGCGCCGACCGGAGCGACGGTGGATCTCGCGGACCGCGCCGGCGACGTACTCGCCGCGCAGCTGGATGTCGCCCATGTTGTCGGCGAGCCGTCCCGGGAGGTCCGACGTGCAGACCGGGGCGTCGATCGCCTTCAGCGCCGGCACGTGGTTCCACGCGAAGTTCTCGGTCGTGTCGATCGTCGTCCCCGCGAGGAGGAGGACGGGATCGCGCCGCGGTCGGTCGACGTCCGACGTGCAGCGCAGGCTCGCGGCGATCTCGTCGGCGCTCGGGCGGATGTCCGCCCCTGGCGCGTCGACCGGTGCGAACGTCTCGCCCGCGGCGTGCGCCGGCGTCGTGCCGAGCGCGATCGCCGCGATGCCCGCGACGATCGCGGCCCCTCCCCTGAGGCTCCTCATGGCCGGGCACCGTACCGCGACCGACGGTCGCGTGTCGCGCTCCGGTGGAACCCCCTGGGGGTATCCGTTAGACTCGGCCCATGCCGACCGCCGAGACCCGCGGATACTCCGCGTCCAAGGACCAGCTGCAGAAGCGCCTGCGCCGCATCGAGGGCCAGGTGCGGGGCATCCAGTCGATGGTCGAGGAGGATCGCTACTGCATCGACGTCCTCACGCAGATCGGCGCCGTCCAGGCGGCGCTCGACAAGGTCGCGCTGGGGCTCCTCGACGGGCACGTCCGCAGCTGCGTCATCGGCGGGCCCGACGAGCTGCAGGCCGACCGCACCGACGAGCTCATGGCGGCGGTCGGCCGTCTCATGCACCGCGGGTAGGCCGGTCCCGCACGAGGGCTACCGGCTCGCGAGGTCGACCTCGACCTCGTCCCCGGCGAACGCGTGGTGGCCCTTCACGCCGAGCGCCTCGGGCAGCGGGGTCTCGTAGGACCACGCCGCGTCCTCGACGAGGCGGTCCCCCGCGCGGACGTGCCAGTGGGCCGCCTCGCCCTTGTACGGGCACTGGGTCCGCGTCGTCGACGGGGTGAGCACGCCGGGCGCGATGTCCGTGGCGGGGACGTAGGCGCGGACCGGCAGCCCCGTCTCGAAGAGGAGCTTCGGCCGGCGCGTCCGCGCGACCTCGACCCCGGCGACGCGGACGACGACCTCGCGCGAGCTCTCGTGGACGTCGACCCGCGTGTACGGGTCACGGAGGTGGGGGCCGAAGACGCGCTCCTCCTCGACGATGAAGTGGTCGATCTTGCCGCGGTCGAGCGCCGCGAGCCCGCCGAGCCAGGACGACGCCTCGAGCGGCTCCTCGTAGGCCCACGCCGCGTCCTCGACGCCGTGGACGGACCAGTAGGTCGCATCGCCCTTGAACGGGCAGTGGGTCGTCGTCGACGTCCGCACGAGGGCGTCGCGATCGAAGTCCTCGAGCGGCGCGTAGAGGACCGGGAGCATGCGGGTCTCCATGAGGAGGTGGCCGCCGATCGTGTCGAGGACGACCTCTCCGGCGAGCACCGCGCGGACGCGTCGCGGGTAGGGCTCGAGGTGGAGCTGGTGGGCGGGCCCGTCGATCCCGAAGTTCGACGGGGCGCGCCCGCGGCTCGCGAGCGGAGCGGTGCCCATCGTGAGTCCCATGTGTGTCTTCCTCCTGTGGAATCCGAGAATCGGTTCCCCGACACGTTAGGAAACGCCCCGAACCGGCCCCTCTCGCCGCTGGTAGCGTCGCGCGCGGGAGACACATTGAACGAGCTTGCGGCGCCGCGCGATGGCGGCCGCGGGAGGAGAGAAGAGTGTTCGACTACGTCATCGTCGGTGCCGGCTCGGCGGGCTGCGTCCTCGCGGCGCGACTCAGCGAGGACCCCGACGTGAAGGTCGCCCTCCTCGAGGCGGGCGGCGACGACTCCGACCTCGAGGTCCACATCCCCGCCGCGTTCGGCGCCCTCTTCAAGGGCCGCCGCGACTGGGACATGGCGACCGAGCCGGAGGCCCACCTCAACAACCGCCGCTGCTACCTGCCGCGGGCGAAGATGCTCGGCGGCTGCAGCTCCATGAACGCGATGGTCTACATCCGCGGCAACCGCGCGGACTACGACGAGTGGGCGGCCATGGGCGCCGAGGGGTGGAGCTACGAGGAGATCCTGCCCTACTTCAAGCGCTCCGAGGACAACGAGCGCGGCGAGGACATGTACCACGGCGCCGGCGGCCCGCTCCCGGTCCGGGAGAGCCGCTCGATGCACCCGCTCGCGCAGGCGTTCATCGACGCCGCCAAGCAGGCGGGCCACGAGGAGAACCCGGACTTCAACGGCGCCCGCCAGGAGGGCGTCGGCCGCTACCAGACGACGCAGCAGGACGGGATGCGCGCGAGCACCGCCGCGGCCTTCCTGCGGCCCGTCGAGGACCGCGAGAACCTCACGGTCATCACCGACGCGATGGTGACCGACGTCATGATCGAGGACGGTCGCGCGCTCGGCGTCCGCGTCGACCACCCGGAGCACGACGAGGTGCGCGCGTCGCGCGAGGTCATCCTCACCGCGGGCGCCTACCAGTCGGCGCAGCTCCTCATGCTCTCCGGGATCGGCCCGCGCGAGGTCCTCGAGCCGCTCGGGCTCGACGTCATCCGCGAGCTGCCGGTCGGCAAGCACCTCCAGGACCACTGCATGACGCTCATGAACTTCTCGACCGACGTCGAGTCGCTCATGACGGCGATGAGCGACGAGAACGTCGAGATGCTCGGCTCGGAGGGCTCCGGTCCGCTCAGCTCGAACATCGCGGAGGCGGGCGCGTTCATGCGGACCCGCGAGGGGCTCGACGGGCCGGACTGCCAGTTCCACTGCGCGCCCGTCCTCTTCTTCGAGGAGGGCCTCGGCGCGCCGCTCGAGCACGGCTTCGCGTTCGGTCCGGGCGTCGTGAAGCCGACGAGCCGCGGCGAGGTGACGCTCCGCAGCGCGAACCCCTACTCGAAGCCGCGGATCAAGCACAACTACCTCTCGACCCCCGAGGATCAGGCGACGATCCTCGCCGGCGTGAAGATCGGCCTCGAGATCGCTCAGCAGGCGGCCTTCGAGGGCGTCATCACGGGCCGCTTCGCGGCGCCCGCGCCGGACGCGAGCGATGACGAGATCTGGGAGTTCATCCGCGAGAACACGATGACGATCTACCACCCGACGTCGACCGCGGCGATCGGGCAGGTCGTCGACTCCCGGCTGCGCGTCGACGGCATCGAGGGCCTGCGCGTCGCCGATGCCTCGGTCATGCCGACGATCGTGCGCGGCAACACGAACGCGCCGGTCATCATGATCGCCGAGAAGGCCGCGGACATGATCCGCGAGGACGCCGCCACGACGCCGGGCACCGCCGCGGCTGTGGCCTGACGCACGGACTCCCGGCCGCCGGACCGGATTCCGCGTGCGCCACGACGCACCAGGAATCCGGTTCGGCCCGAGGAATCGAGGTTCGCGCTCGGGAATCCGGGTAGCCCCGGAGGGAACCCGAGCGAAAGGAACGTCCATGCTGACGCTCTCCCCGTCGGCGGTCGAGGCCGTCGACGCCCTCCTCGCCTCGCCCGAGGTGCCCGACGGCGCAGGGCTGAGGATCGCCGCCGCCGAGGCGCCCGACGGATCCGGAGCCCAGCTCCAAGTCTCTCTCGTGACCGAGCCGGCGGCCGACGATCAGGTCATCGAAGAGGGCAACGCACGCGTCTTCGTCGACGACGCGATCTCCGAGGTCGTCGATGACGCCACCCTCCAGGCCGCTCAGGAGAACGACCGGCTCACGTTCGCCCTCAGCCGTGAGGGCGGCGGAGTGAACGGCGGCGCCGGGGCGGAGTGACCGTCAGCGCGCGGTCGTCCGTCACCGGCGGGTCGACGGACGGCCGACGCGCACCTTCAGCCGCACCGGCTTCGAGAGGCCCCCGGGACCTGCGGCCCGGACGACGAGCCGGTGCACGCCGGCGCGCCGCCCGACGATCTCGCGCGTGAGACGGACGACGGAGGCGCCGGCCGGCAGCCCGACCGCGTCGGTCGAGCGCCCCTTGGTGTAGGAGACGCAGGTGCGGCCCTTGCGGCGCGACCGCGACCGCGGCCGGCAGCGCCCCTTCGAGTCGCGGCGGCCGGAGAAGCGACGCTGCAGCGTGAGCGTCACGTCGGCGGCCCGGTCGAGCCGCACGGAGACGCGGGCCGGGGGGCCCGCGGTCCGCATCGCGCGGACGACGCGCACGCGGCCGAGCGCCGGCGCCGGCGGCGTCGCCTGCGGCGGGTTGCGGAGCGCGACGAGGACCGTGTTGGCGAAGCCCTCCTCGCCCTTGGCGTTCGGGTGCAGGGGGGTCGAGACGTCCGAGAGGAGGACCCCCTCGATCCACCGGTCCTGCGCGCAGACGTCGTGGCCGATCGAGGGCCCGTAGACGTCGACGAACTCGATGCCCAGCCGGCCGGCCTCCGCTGCGATGACGGCGTTGAGGCGGCGGATGAGCTCGTCGATGAAGCGGTGGTCGTCGGCGCTGAGCGGGACGACCGCCGGACAGCTCCGGCCGTCGGAGGGCGTCACGGCGGGGTAGCCGACCGCGAGGACGCGCGCCCGCGGCGCCCGCGCGCGAATCGCCGCGAAGAGCTGGGCGACGCGCGGGCCGACGAGCTCGATCTGCTCGCGCACGCTTCCGGGACCCGGCGCCCCGAAGCGGTCGCGGCACGCCGTCCCGGTCGTGTTGCCGAAGCCGAGGCAGGTCGAGGCGGCCTGGAAGATCTTCGAGTCGTTGGCGCCGAGGCCGACGGTGACGAGGGACGCGTCGGAGGCCACCGCGTCGAGCTGGGCGGGGTTCGTCCCGCCGAGGAGGAGGTTCCCCTGCGGCGCGAACGCGTGGCTCGTCTCGGCGCCCGGGCAGCTCACGTCCCTGACCCCCAGCGCGATCTTCCGCGAGACGAGCGCGGGGTAGTTGCGCGTCGAGCGGGCGCAGTCGATCGGCTGGCCGTGGGGGAAGGGGACGAACGGCGCGGCGGTGTACGAGTCGCCCAGCGCGACGTACGGGGCCGCCCCGGCAGCGGCCGGCGCAGCGGCCAGCACCGCCGCACCGCAGAGAAGGACGACGAGCAGACGCCGCATCCGCTCCATTCTGGCGTGTCGCGTCAAGCGTCGCGCCGGTCGGCCGCTCCGGCGGCGGGGAGCCCGAACACGCGACGGGCGTTGCCGTCGAGGTAGAGCGCGCGCGTCTCGTCGTCGAGATCGAGCTCGTCGAGCCCTTCGAGGGCGTGGGCCGGCGCGAGCATCGGGTGGTTCGAGCCGAAGAGCACCTTGCGCCGGCCGCTGCGCGTGCGCATGTAGGCGATGAGCTCGGAGGGGAGGCGGCGGCTCGTGTAGGCCGACGTGTCGATGTGGACGTTCTCGTGCTTGCGCGCGACGGCGACCATCTCCTCCGTCCACGGATAGCCGACGTGCCCGCAGACGATGACGAGCTCCGGGAAGTCGATCGCGACCTCGTCGATGTAGGGGATGGGACGGCCCGTCTCCGAGGGGCGCAGCGGACCGGTGTGGCCGACCTGGGTGCAGAACGGGACGCCGAGGTCGACGCACGCGGCGTAGAGCGGGTAGTAGCGCCGGTCGGTCGGCGGGGCGCCCCAGAGCCACGGGATGACGCGCAGGCCGACGAAGCCGTCGTCGGTGACGCGCCGTCGCAGCTCCCTGACCGCCTCCATCGGCCGGTCGAGGTCGACCGCGCAGAGCGCCCGGAAGCGCTCGGGATGGCCGGCGACCCAGCCGGCGACCTCGTCGTTGGAGATGAGCGCCCCCTCCCGCGGGGCGTGCCAGGCGCTGAGGATGCCGATGTCGGCGCCCGCTGCGTCGAGCGCGCCGACGGTCGCCTCGATCGGGACGTCCTCGCCCGGGAGCTCCTTGCCGGTCCACCGGCGCAGCGAGTCGAACATGTCGTGGCCGAGGAACCGCGGCGTCGGGTGCTGGATCCAGGCGTCGACGACGGGCATGGCGCGAGATCCTCGCAGGCCGCGGGCGGGGCGCCTACGCGACCTGCGCGACGAGCGCGCAGGCGACGGCGGTCTGCGCCGTCCAGGCTGCGGTCCGCAGCCAGTTGAGACGGACGAGCCGCCGGTGGGCGCGATCGTCCCAGCCGGCGCCGAGCAGGCCGTGGATCGGCGCGAACGCGAGGCCGGTCGCGGCGAACTGGCCCGCGGCGATCGCGGCGTTGGCGACGAGCATCGCGTGACGGTACGGGCGAGGACGGCGCCGGGACGAGCGCCCTACGGCGCCTCCGACCCGCGAGATGCAGGATCCTGACCGCAGCGGTCACGTTCCTGCATCTCGCGGGGCGGAGGGCGCCGGCGCCGGCGCCACGTCCCGGCGGCGATGAGCACCGCGATCGCCGCGAGCGAGACGAGGAAGCCGGGGGAGGTCGGATCGGTGATCGAGTCCCCGAGGGCGACGAACGCGACGCTCCCCGGGATGATCCCGATCGCGGTGCCGACGACGTGATCGCGCCGCGTCACCGCCGAGAGACCGAACGCGTAGTTGAGCGCGTTGAACGGGACGATCGGGAGGAGACGCAGCCCGAGGACCGCGGCGAGGCCCTCCTCCCCGACGCGGTCGTCGGCGCGGGCGACCCGCTCCCCGAAGCGCGCCCGGACGCGCTCGCGGCCGAGGCGCCGCGCGATCTCGAAGGCGGCGACCGCACCGAGCGTCGCGCCGAGGACGACGAGGACGGAGCCCCACACGGCCCCGAAGACCGCACCGGCGGCGAGCGACGGGATGCTCCCCGGGACCATCGCGACGGTGAGCGCGACGTAGGCGACGACGAAGACGACGGGCCCGGCGGCGCCGGTGCTCTCGACGAGGTCGCGGAGATCGTCGATCACGCGGTCAGCCGTCGAACAGGGTGCGGCTGTCGGGCCCCTGGTGCTCCTCGGCGAGCGCGGTGATCGCGTCGACCGTGCGGCGCAGCTCGTCGACGTAGGGCACGGCGGCGGGACCCATCCGCTCGCGCTCGCGCTCGAACGCGGCCGCGAGCTCGCGGTAGTAGATCCGCGTCGCGATGCCCTGGCCCTGCTTGAAGCGCGCCCAGAGGTCGTCGCCGAGCACGCGGTAGTCGGTGAGGATCGAGCGCGCGTTGTGGAGCTTGTCGGCGAGCGACACCCGCAGCGCCGCCGGCGACTTCGTCCGCATCGACTCGACGTAGCTGCGCTTGCGCTCGTACCACGCCTCGCCGCCCGCCTTGCGGTCGGAGTCGTCGACCGCATCGCTGTTCGCGAGGACGATCTCCGCGACGTCGGCGCCCCACCGCTCCTCGATCTCGGCGAGCGCGACCCGCCCGCCGCCGTCCTCGACGACGTCGTGGAGGAGCGCGCCGATCGCCTCGTCCTCGTCGCCGCACATCTCGAGCGCCAGCGACGCGGCGGCGAGGAGGTGGGCGACGTAGGGCACGGTCGTCCCCTTGCGCAGCTGGCGCGCGTGATGGCGCGTCGCGTAGTGGAGCGCCTCGTCGAAGCGCTCCGTGAGGATCGGGGTGTCGGTGAACGACTCGGCCACGACGCGCGACATCGTCGCACGCCGCGTGGGTGGGGTCAGCTCCGCGCCATGCGTCGCGCGAGGTGCGCCGCGCCGATCGCCGCGTACCCGGCGGTGAGCGCGACGAGCGGCACGGACGCCGCCGGCGGCAGCTCACTGCGCGCGGCCTGGAGCGCTCCGCCGACCGTGTCGGTGATGTCGACCGCGAGGCCGATGCGCTGGATGCGCTCGCGGTCCGCGCCGCGGGCCGTCCACCAGGCGGTGCCGAGCGCGATCGCCCGCGCCCCGAAGATCCGCGTCATGTAGTCGAGCTCGGGCGTCGCGCGCATGCCGAACGCGCGCGTGAGCGCCGCCGGCGCGGCGAGCGCCGCGACGCCGAGGCCGATGCGGCCGCAGGCGAGCGCCGCCGGGCCGCGTTGATCGAGGTCGGGCGTGGGGTGCATGGGCCCGACGCTTTCAGATCGAGGGAAGGCGGTCGATGACCTCGGAGGTAAGGAGCCTTTCGTGCGCGTCGTCACACACCACCGCGTGGCGCCCGGAACACTTGTTCGGATGTCGCCCTGGTCGACCCCGATCCCGACGTGGCCGGCGGCCGCGCCGCGCGGCCTCGACGCCCGGTCCGGCCCCGGAGCGGGCTGCGACTGCAGCACGTGCCGCCCGCCGACGCGCCTCTCCGACCCGGTCGTGCTCGGCGACGCGGAGGTCGTCGAGCGCCACCCGCTCGGGCACCTCGAGCTGTAGCGCGCCGCGATCCCGCGGCCTGAACGATCGTTAGGCTTCCCGCCATGGCGACCGTGACGGTGACCGGCGGGGACGTCGACGTCCTCGACCTGCCGGGCGATCCCGCGCGCCCGCCCCTCGTCCTCCTCCACGAGGGCCTCGGCTCGATCGGGCTCTGGCGCGGCTGGCCGGAGACGCTCGCCGACAGGACGGGCCGGCGGACGGTCGCCTTCTCCCGCTTCGGCCACGGTCGCTCCGGGCCGCCGCCGCGCCCGCGCCGCCCGGGGTTCCTCGAGGAGGAGGCGGAGCTCGTGCTGCCCGCCGTGCTCGACGCGCTCGGGGTCGAGCGCCCGCTGCTCGTCGGCCACTCCGACGGCGCGACGATCGCCCTCCTGCACGCCGCCGCGGGGCACCCGGTCGAGGGCCTCGTCGTCATGGCGCCGCACGTCGAGGTCGAGCTCGACGCCGTCCCCTCCATCACGGCGATGGGCGAGATGTTCCGGGCGGGCGGCCTGCGCGAGCGGATGGCGCGCCACCACGACGATCCCGACGCCGCGTTCCACGGGTGGTTCGACGTCTGGAGCAGCGAGGAGTTCCGTGACTGGCGCATGGAGGCCGACGCGCTCGCGCGGATCGACGTCCCCGTCCTCGCCATCCAGGGCGAGGGCGACGAGTTCGCGACGCTCATCCACCTCGAGCGCATCGTCGCCGAGACCTCGGGACCGGCGCGGATGCTCGTCGTCGGCGGGGGGCACAGCCCGCACCTCGACGTCGACGCCGCTCGGGTGACCGAGGCGGTCGTCGACTTCGCCGCCGCCCCCGGGCGGTGAGTGTGGATCCACCTGGCCAGGAGCCGGGTGGATCCACACTCACGCCGCGGGGTGGCGCCGCGGCGCTCGCTACGCCATCGCCGGGGTGACGTCCGCCGCCTCGGGCTCGGCGACCCGCACGAGGAGCTTGCCGACGTTGTCGCCGGCGAAGAGGGCGTTGACGGCGTCGATCGCGTTCTCGAACCCGTCGACGATCGTCTCGCGCCACGTGAGCTTCCCGGCCGCGGCGAGCGCCCCGAGCTCCTCGATCGCCTGCGGGAAGCGGTCGACGTGGTCGAGGACGAGGAACCCGGTCATCGTCGCGCGCTGCATGATGAGCTGGCCGATCGAACGCTGGCCACGCGGGTTCGGCGTCGGCCCGTAGTCGTTGTACTCGCTGATCATCCCGCAGAGGGCGATGCGCGCGCCGACGTTGAGACGGTCGAGGACGGCGTCCATGATCTCGCCGCCGACGTTCTCGAAGTCCGCGTCGACCCCGTCCGGCGTGGCGTCCGCGAGGCGCTCCTGCCAGTCGGGCGCCTTGTAGTCGATGCACGCGTCGAACCCGAGGTCCTCGACGACGTGCCGGCACTTCTCGGCGCCTCCGGCGATGCCGACCGCGCGCGCGCCGCGGGCCTTCGCGATCTGACCGGCGATCGAGCCGACGGCACCGGCCGCGGCGGACACGACGACCGTCTCCCCCTCGGCCGGGCGGCAGATGTCCTCGATCCCCAGCCACGCGGTGATCCCGGTGTGGCCGAGCGGCCCGAGGAGCGCGGTGAGCGGGACGGGGAGGGGGGACGGCAGGACGGTGAGCGGCGCGTCGAGCAGCGCGTCGTCGGCGACGCAGTGCTCCTGCCACCCGATGAAGCCCGAGACGAGCGCGCCGACCGGCATGTCGTCGCGGCGCGAGGCGACGACCTCCCCGATCCCGAGCCCGCGCATGACGCCGTCGATCGGCACCGGAGGCATGTAGCCCCGCAGCTCGCTCATCCAGATGCGGTTCGTCGGATCGACCGAGAGGCTGAGCGTGCGGACGAGGGCCTGCCCCTCGTCGATCTCGCCGATCGGCTCGGAGACGAGCTCGAGGTCGGCCGCCGTGACGAGCCCGTCGGGGCGTCGGCGAAGGCGGTAGCAGCGGTTCGTGCGGTCGCTCATGGGCCGACCGTAACCGCGCCCGCGGCGTCGTCGTCGGCCTCGCAGCCCATGTCCCGACCCGCGTCTTGTCCGCGCGCGACATCCTGCGGCGGGCGCTGCGCGCGCGGACGCCGCACGACGCGGGACGGGTCGAACCCGGGCGGGAGCAGCAGGTCGTGGCGGGCGAGGAGCGAGGCGTCGGCGAGGACGTCGTCGCACGGCGCATCGGCGACGATGCGGCCCCGGTCGATGACGACGGCGCGCTCGCACAGCTCGGCGGCGAGCGGCAGGTCGTGCGTCGCGACGAGGAGCGTGCGCGGGATCGCCGCGAGGACGTCGACGAGGTCGGCGCGGCTGCGGGGGTCGAGGTTGGCGGTCGGCTCGTCGAGCGCGAGGAGCGAGGGGCGCGAGGCGAGGACCGTCGCGATCGCGACGCGCCGGCGCTCGCCCATCGAGAGGTGGTGCGGCGGGCGGCCGGCCGCCTCCTCCATCCGCACGGCGGCGAGGGCCTCGGCGACGCGCCGCGGGATCTCGTCGCGCGGGACGCCCAGGTTGAGGGGTCCGAAGGCGACGTCCTCGCCGACCGTCGGCATGAAGAGCTGGTCGTCGGGGTCCTGGAAGACGAGGCCGACGCGCGCCCGCAGCTCCCGGAGCGAGCGGTCCTCCACCCGGAGCCCTGCGACCTCGGCCTCGCCGGCGCCGCGCAGGAGGCCGTTGAGGTGGTGGAGGAGCGTCGTCTTCCCGGCCCCGTTCGGCCCGAGGAGCGCGACGCGCTCACCCTCCTCGACGCTGAGCTCCACCCCGTCCAGCGCGGGACGGCCGTCGGGATAGCGGTACGAGAGGCCGGTGAGGGAGATCGCTCTCACGGGGTGCCGAGCAGGACGCGCAGCGGGACGAGGGCGATGGCGATCGCCGCGACGAACGCGAGGTCGGCGCCGCCGACCGCGAGCGGCTCGGCCCGGGGCAGCGTGCCGGCGTACCCCCGCGCGAGCATGGCCCGGTGGACGCGCTCGCCGCGGCCGAAGCTGCGCAGGAACACCGTCGCGACGAGCCGGCCGAGGATCCCGGAGCGCAGGAGGGACCGGGGACGCCCCGCCCGGGCGGCGAGGGCGACGGACGTGCGGCGGACCTCGTCGGCGACGACGAAGAGGTAGCGGTGCATGAGCGTCGCGACGACGACGAGGAGCCGCGGAGTCCGCAGCGCCTCGAGCCCGCGCACGAGCTCGGGGAACGCGGTCGTCGCCGTGAGCAGCACGGCGGCCCCGACGCCGATCGTCGTCTTCGCCGTCACCGCCCCGAGCGTCGCGAGGCCCGCCTCGTGGACGGTGAGCGGCCCGAGCGCCCACGCGGCGCCGCCGGAGCGCACGAACGGCACGACCGCCGCGACGGGGAGGACGAGGACGAGCGCGGCGGCGCCCCGGCCCCAGAGCGCGGAGACGGGGACGCGCGCCGTCGCCCCGATCGCGACGAGGACGGCGAGGCACGCGAGGTACACCGGCCAGGCGGAGAGGGGCGTCGTGAGCGCGACGGCGGTCACCGCGAGGAGCCCGACGAGCTTCGCGCGCGGGTCGAGGCCGTGCACGGCGCTGCCGGCGTCACCGGCGACGCCGGTCAGCTCGAGGCGGTGTGCGGCGAGCGCGCCCATCGGCGACGGCGGATGAGGAGTCCGAGTCCCGCTGCCACGGCGAAGACGCCGACGACGCCGGCGAGTCCCGCGAGGCCGGTCGTCGCCTTCTCGTCCTCGACCCCGGGGATCGCGTAGCCGGCCGCCGGCGCCCTCTCCTGGACGCCCGGCGTGACCGCGCGGTCCGCGAACCCCTTCTCCTCGGCGACCTTCTCGAGGCCGTCGGGCGACGAGGACGCCAGCGGGGCGACCGCGACCCCGAGCCCGACGGCGACGACGAGGCCGACGACGACGAGGAGCCGGGTGGAGACGCGGGGCGTCACGGCGCGCCTCCCGCCATGCGCGGCGCCGGGAGGGCGGCCGGGCGCGTCACCGCGAGCCGCTCCCCGCCGATCGCGACGAGATCCGGCCGCGTCGCGAGCACCGCGCTCACCGCCGTCGCCGTGATGAGCGCCTCGCCGATGCCGATGAGGGCGTGGACCCCGAGCATCGCCGGGAGCACCGTCCCGAGCGGCACGGTGTCCGAGAGCCCGAGCTGGAGGCTCGTCGCGGCGGCCGCCGCCATCACCGCCGTCCACGCGGCGGCGCCGACGAGCACGAGGTAGGCGGTGCGCCCCGGCCGCAGGAGACGGACGCCGCCGGCGACGAGCAGGCCGGCGAGGAGCGCGCCGAGGACGCCCATGTCGAGCACGTTCGCGCCGAACGCGCCGAGCCCGCCGTCCGCGAACGCGAGGGCCTGCACGCCGAGGACGACCGTCATGACGACGCAGGCGAGCCACGGCCCGAGCAGGACGGCGGCGAGCGTCGCTCCGAGGAAGTGCCCGCTCGTCCCGCCGGCGACGGGGAAGTTGACCATCTGCGCGGCGAAGACGAACGCGGCGACGACGCCGAGGAGCGGGACCTGGTGCTCCTGGATCGTGCGCTCGGCGATCCGCAGCGAGACCCCGACCGCGACGATCGCCACGAGCGCGCAGACGACCGCGACCTCGGCGCTGAGGAAGCCGTCGGGGATGTGGAGGCCGAGCGGCATCAGGCACCGGGCTTCGCTTCGCCGTCGTCGCGGGCCGCACGACAGCTCGCGCAGGTCCCCACGATCGGGAAGTGGCCGAACCGCGCCTCGAGGCCGAAGCGGTCGCGGATGAGCGCGCGCACCTTGTCGAGCTGGACGGGAACGACCTCGCGGACGCTGCCGCACGACTCGCACAGGAGGTACTCGCGCGGCTCGGGGGATGCGAGGGCGTAGAGCGCCGGCGCATGGCCGAGGTGGAAGTGCCGGACGAGCCCGGCGCGCTCGAGGACCTCGAGGTTGCGGTAGACGGACGCGAGGTCGGAGACCGGGAAGCGTCCCCCGAGCCCCGAGGCGATGCGGTCGGCCGTGAGCGGCCCGGCTGCGGCGAAGAGGACCTCGAGGAGGAGCCGGCGGGCCGCGGAGACCCGGAGGCCACGCTCGCGCATGATCGCGGCGGCCGACTCGACGTCCCGTGTCGGGACGGCGGCTCCCGGGTGCGCGATCGTCACGGGACCTCCTCCTCCCCGCCGCCGGAGCGACAGCGTTCGCAGGTGCGAGGACTTGCAGGAGTACCAGCGCGCCGCCGCGCCGGCAACATTTCAGCCGGATCAGTGCGAGCGCTCGATGAGCGCGCCGAGGTGCAGCCAGTTCTCGCGCGTCGCCGAGACGGCGCCGCCGACGTCGCCCGCCGCCGCGCGGGCGATGATCGCCTCGTGCTGGGCCGCCGAGCGCCGGCCGGGGAGCGCGCCGTCGCGCAGCCGCTCGAGCCGCCGGACCCGCGCGGTGAACCGCGTGAGGACCTTCGTGAGGTCGCCGTTGCCCGCCACGCGGACGAAGACGCCGTGGAAGGCCTCGTCCGCGTCGTAGGTCTCCTTCACCTTCGCGGCGTCCATGGCGGCGACGAAGGAGACGTTCGCCTTGCGGAGCTCGTCGACGTCGTCGTGGGTGAGGAGGGGCACCGCGAGCTCGACGGCGAGCGCGTGGAGCGCGGCGAGCACGGGGAAGGTGTCGTGCGCGTGGGCGGGCTCGAGCGGCGCGACGCGCGTGTAGCGCTGGGGGACGGTCTCGACGAGCCCCTCGTCCTCGAGGCGCGCGAGCGCCTCCCGGACCGGCGTGCGGCTGAGGCTCAGCCAGGTGCAGAGCTCGGCGTCGTGCAGACGCTCGCCCGGCGCGAGCGTGCCCGACACGATCGCGTCGCGGATCTGCTCGTAGGCCGTGTCCCGCAAGAGATGTCGCGCAACCGCCTGCCGATCGGACGGCACTGGCATATCGCATATGAGTAGACCAGTCGCCGCGAAAGCGCGCAAGACCGGACCCCGGGTGGTACGGATGGTGCGAAGGGGGACGCGGCGGACCTCACCCCCGCCGCGTCCTTTTCAGCCGACAGTGGGGAGCGCTGCATGTGCCTCGCGATCCCAGGACGGATCATCGAACTCGTCGACGAGGAGAAGCGGCTCGCCCGCGTCGACGTCGCGGGCGTCCACCGCACGATCAACGTCGGGCTCACCGACGAGGACGACCGCCCGACCGCCGTCGGCGACTGGGTGCTCATCCACGTCGGCTTCGCGCTCTCGCGCGTCGACGAGGAGGAGGCCCGGGCCACCCTCGAGCTCCTCCAGGGGATGGGCGAGGACTACGAGGCCGAGCTCGAGGAGCTGAGGGGGAGCGTGATCGAATGAGTGACGTCGAGCCGAGGGGCGAGCTTGCGAGCCCGGAGGGTCGAAACCTCGGTCACCACTGCATCACCTGCTCCGACGAAGGCCTCGAGATGCGGGTCCTGAAGCTCGACCCCGACCGCGCGATGGCCCTCTGCGAGGACGAGGCCGGTCGCCGCGAGTCCGTCGAGGTCGCGCTGGTGGACTGCGGGATCGGCGACACGCTCCTCGTCCACGCGGGGACCGCGCTCATGCTCCTCGCCGGCCGGGAGGAAGCACGGGCATGAGGTTCGTCGACGAGTTCCGCGACCCCGGGCTCGGCCGGACGCTCGCGCGCGAGATCGCCGAGGCGGTCGAGCCGGACCGCCGCTACAAGGTCATGGAGGTCTGCGGCGGCCACACCCACTCGATCTACAAGTACGGCCTCGACGACCTCCTGCCGTCGAACGTCGAGCTCGTCCACGGGCCGGGGTGCCCGGTCTGCGTCATCCCGATGGGACGCGTCGACGACGCGATCGCGATGGCCCACGAACCGGGCGTCATCTTCACGTGCTTCGGGGACATGATGCGCGTCCCGGGCTCGGACTCGACGCTCCAGGACGCGAAGGCGCGCGGGGCCGACATCCGCATGGTCTACTCGCCGCTCGACGCCCTGCGGATCGCCAAGCAGAACCCGGACCGCGAGGTCGTCTTCTTCGCGATCGGCTTCGAGACGACCGCGCCGTCGACCGCGCTCACGCTCATGCGCGCCCGCGCCGAGGGCATCGGCAACTTCACGTGCTTCTGCAACCACGTGACGATCGTCCCGCCGCTGCGGGCGCTCCTCGAGTCGCCCGACCTGCGGCTCGACGGCTTCATCGGCCCCGGCCACGTCTCGACCGTGGTCGGCGCGCGCCCGTTCGAGTTCCTCCCGCGCGACTACGACAAGCCGGTCGTCGTCTCGGGCTTCGAGCCCGTCGACATCCTGCAGTCGGTCCTCATGGTCCTCCGCCAGCTCGCCGACGGCCGGCGAGAGGTCGAGAACCAGTACAAGCGCGTCGTCCCCTACGAGGGCAACCTCAAGGCGCTCGAGGTCCTCGCCGACGTGTTCGAGCTGCGGCCGCACTTCGAGTGGCGCGGGCTCGGCTTCATCAGCCAGAGCGGCCTGCGGCTGTCGGAGCGCTACGCCGACCTCGACGCCGAGAAGCGGTTCGCCGTGCCCGGGGTCCGCGTCGCCGATCCGAAGGCGTGTCAGTGCGGCGAGGTCCTCAAGGGCGTCATCAAGCCGTTCGAGTGCAAGGTCTTCGGGACCGCCTGCACGCCCGAGCGGCCGATCGGGACGTGCATGGTCTCCTCGGAGGGGGCCTGCGCGGCCTACTACAACTACGGACGGTTCAGCCGCGACAAGGAGGCCGTCGCATGACGCTCTCGACGAACGGAGCGGCGGGGCGCGACGAGGTCGTCTCCCGCGAGGAGCGCGTCCTCGGCATCATCGAGACCGCCCGCGCGAAGCGCCCGAAGTTCCGCGACGAGCAGATCACGATGGCCCACGGCGCGGGCGGCAAGGCGACGGCCGCGCTCATCGAGGGGCTCCTCGTCCCGGCGTTCTCCTCACCGGCGCTCGACGTGCTCGCCGATGCCGGCACGGTGACCGCAGGCGGCGCGGGGATCGCGATGACGACCGACAGCTTCGTCGTCAAGCCGATCACCTTCCCGGGCGGCACGATCGGCGAGCTCGCGGTCAACGGGACGGTGAACGACGTCGCGATGGCCGGGGCCCGACCCCTCGCCCTCAGCCTCTCGCTCATCCTCGAGGAGGGCCTGCCGGCCGGCGTGCTGCGCACGCAGGTCGAGGCGATCGCCGAGGCGGCGCGCGTCGCGGGCGTCGAGATCATCACCGGCGACACGAAGGTCGTCGAGCGCGGCGCCTGCGACCAGATGTACGTCTGCACGACCGGCATCGGCCTCGTCGATCCCCGCGCGCGGCTCTCCCCCGATGCGCTGCGCCCCGGCGACCGGGTGCTCCTCAGCGGGCCGATCGGGGAGCACGGCACCGCGATCATGCTCGCGCGCGACGAGTTCGAGCTCGGCGCGGTCGTCGAGTCCGACACGCGGTCGCTGTGGCCGGCGGTCGATGCGCTCCTCGGGGCGGCCGGAGGCGAGCTGCGCTGCCTGCGGGATGCCACGCGCGGCGGGGTCGCCTCCGTCCTCAACGAGCTCGCCCGCGCCTCCGGCGTCGGGCTGACGGTCCGCGAGGCGGCCGTCCCCGTCGACCCGGCCGTCGTCGGCGCGTCGGAGCTGCTCGGCATCGATCCGATGCACGTCGCGAACGAGGGGGTCCTCGTCGCGATCGTCGACCCCGAGGGGGTGGACGCCGCGCTCGCGGCTCTCAGATCGGTCGACGGCTGCGGCGACGCGGTCGTGATCGGTGAGGTCACCGAGGAGCAGGGAGGGATGGTCCTCGTCGAGACCGCCTTCGGAGGAAGGCGGGTGATGGATCAACTCGTGGGAGATCCCCTCCCACGCATCTGCTGAGCGAAGGACGGAAGGGAGACGGACCATGGCGACCCAGACGGAGTTCGCCCCGAACCAGTCGACGACGGAGGCCGTCACGGCCCATGTCCTCTGGATGACCGTCGGCCTGTCCTGCGAGGGGGATTCCGTCGCGATGACATCGGCGACGAACCCGAGCCTCGAGGACATCATCACCGGCGCGATCCCCGGCATGCCGAAGGTGGTGGTCCACAACCAGGTCATCGCCTACGAGTACGGCGACGACTACTCGAAGGCGTGGTACGACGCGCAGAACGGGGCGCTCGACCCGTTCGTCCTCGTCATCGAGGGCTCCCTGGGGAACGAGAAGATCAGCGGCGAGGGCTACTGGACGGGCTTCGGCTACGACAAGACGACCAACCAGCCCATCACGACGAACGAGTGGATCGACCGGCTGAAGGACAAGGCCGCGGCGATCGTCGCCGTCGGGACCTGCGCCACCTACGGCGGCATCCCGGCGATGCGCAACAACCCGACGGGCGCGATGGGCGTCCGCGACTACCTCGGCTGGGACTGGAAGAGCAAGGCCGGCATCCCCATCGTGAACATCCCGGGCTGCCCGGCGCAGCCGGACAACATGACCGAGATGCTCGTGCACCTCGTCTTCGCGCTCGCGGGGATGGGACCGGTGCCCGAGCTCGACGAGGCGGGCCGGCCGACGTCGCTCTTCGGGCGCACCGCGCACGAGAGCTGCAACCGCGCCGCGTTCTACGAGCAGGGCAACTTCGCGACCGAGTACGGGTCCGACCACCGCTGCCTCGTGAAGCTCGGCTGCAAGGGCCCCGTCGTGAAGTGCAACGTCCCGCTGCGCGGCTGGCAGAGCGGGATGGGCGGATGCCCGAACGTCGGCGGCATCTGCATGGCCTGCACGATGCCGGGGTTCCCCGACAAGTACATGCCGTTCATGGACGAGACGAAGTCCGGCCGGGCGTCGTCCACGCTCGCGCGGTTCACGTACGGGCCGATCCTGCGCTGGGGCCGCAAGCAGTCGATGAAGCGCAACTACGACGTCGAGCCCGAGTGGCGGCACAACCGCGCCGAGCTCACGACCGGCTACGCGAAGAACTGGTGAGGGGGAGCGACACATGAGCACGCTCGAAGAGGCACCGACCGGCCAGAAGGTCGACGTCCGGCAGATGTCGTGGGACCCGATCACCCGCATCGTCGGGTCGCTCGGGATCCACACGGAGATCGACTTCACGAACCAGAAGGTGAACAAGTGCTACTCGACGTCGATGATCTTCCGGGGCTTCGACATCTTCATGAAGGGCATCGACCCGCGGGACGCGCACTTCATCACGAGTCGCATCTGCGGCATCTGCGGTGACAACCACTGCACCTGCAGCTGCCTCAACCAGAACATGGCCTACGGGGTGAAGCCGCCGAAGCTCGGCGACTACGCGTTCAACCTCGCGGAGAGCGCCGACTTCATGTTCGACCATGCGATCTACAACGACTGCATGGCGAACGTCGACTACTCCGAGCAGATGGTGAAGGAGACGAACCCGTCGGTTCTCGCGAAGGCGGAGAACACGCCGGCGCCGCACTCCGACATCCACGGCTACAAGACGATCGCCGACATCATGCGGGCGCTCAACGCGTTCACCGGCGAGTTCTACCTCGAGACCCTCCAGGTCGCCCGGTACACCCGCGAGATGTACTGCCTCTTCGGGGGCAGGCACACCCACCCGTCGACGATCCTCCCGGGCGGCTGCAGCGCCGACATCACGCAGCAGACGCTCACGGAGTACTACGTGCGCCTCATGAAGTACGTCGACTACTGCAAGCGCACGGTCCCGATGCACGACGACCTCTACGACTTCTTCTACGAGGCGCTGCCGGGCTACGAGCAGGTCGGCTACCGCGACACCGACATCATCTGCTGGGGCGCCTTCGACGACCCCGAGCACGTCGACTACTCCTACCGCGGCATGACCGACTGGGGCCGGCGCCGGTTCGTGACGCCCGGCCTCGTGTTCAAGGGCGAGCTCGTCACGACGGACCTCGTCGAGATCAACCTCGCGATCCGGATCCTCCTCGGGTCGTCGTACTTCGACGACTGGGCGGGGAAGACCGAGCAGTTCGTCACGAAGGACCCGCTCGGCAACCCGGTGGACCCGCGGCACCCGTGGAACAAGCAGACGCTCCCCAAGCCGCAGGCGCGCGACTTCGCCGACAAGTACTCGTGGGTCGCCTCGCCGCGGATGTACGACGCGCGCAACGACCGCTTCGTCGCCAGCGACACCGGCGGCGGGCCGTTCGCCCGCCAGTGGGTGACGGCGAAGGCGGGGCTCCTCGATCTCGGCTTCCTCAAGGCGACGGGCGAGTCGCTGCAGATGGTGCTCCCGAAGACGGGCTTCATGCCGGAGATGGAGCTCGAGTGGAAGATCCCGCAGTGGTCGAACGCGATCGAGCGTCAGCGCGCGCGGACCTACCACCAGGCCTACTCGGCGCTCGTCGCGCTGTACTGCCTCGAGCGCGCCTACGAGGAGGTCCGGGCGGGCCGGACGAAGAGCTGGCAGGAGTTCAAGGTCCCCGACGAGGCGGTGAGCGTGGGCTTCCACGAGGCGGCGCGTGGCGTCCTCTCGCACCACATGGTCATCCGGGACGGCAAGATCGCGAACTACCAGCCCTACCCGCCGACGCCTTGGAACGCGAACCCGCGCGACACGCACGGGACGCCAGGGCCCTACGAGGACGCGGTGCAGAACACGCCGATCTTCGAGGAGAACGGCCCTGAGAACTTCAAGGGCATCGACATCATGCGGGCGGTCCACAGCTTCGACCCGTGCCTGCCCTGCGGGGTGCACATGTACGGGAAGGGCAAGGTCCGCAAGGTCGTCCACACCCCGACGGGAATGGCCTAGGACCGAGGAGGACGCGGATGACCGATCTCGCCCGACCCACGGAGGAGGAGCTGGTCGAGCGGGTCCAGGGCCTCACAGCGCGCCTCGAGGAGATCGAGGATCCCGAGGCGCGCGCGGTGGGCGACGAGCTGGCCTCAGCGATCGTCCAGCTCTACGGAGAAGGCCTCGTGCGCATCCTCGACGCGCTCGCCGACGACGCGGCGGCGGTCGCGGACGTGCGCGAGCGCCTCGTCGCCGACGGGGTCGTCGGCAGCCTCCTGCTCATGCACGGCCTGCACCCCGTCGGGCTCGAGACCCGGGTGCAGGAGGCGCTCGACGGCGTCCGGCCCTACCTCGCGTCGCACGGCGGCGACGTCGAGCTCCTCGGCGTCGAGGACGACGTCGCGCGCCTGCGGCTCGTGGGGAGCTGCGACGGCTGCAACGCGTCGGCGGCGACCCTCGAGCACGCCATCGAGGAGGCGCTGCGCGAGCACGCGCCGGACCTCGCCGGCATCTCCGTCGAGGGGGTCGTCGAGGCCGTGCACGTCACCCCCGGCCAGGCGGCAGCGAGCGAGAAGACGTGGGTGGCGCTCGAGGGGGCCGACGCGATCGAGCGCGGCCACATGGTGACCGCCTCGCAGAACCTCCTCGTCGCGAACGTCGCCGGGACCCTGCTCGCCTACCGCGACGCGTGCGCCGGCTGCCCGGCGCCGCTCTCCCACGGGGTGCTCCTCGGCGGGACGCTCACGTGCGCCGCCTGCGGACGCTCCTACGACCTGCCTCGCGCCGGGCGCTGCCGCACCGAGGAGGGCCTCCAGCTGGAGCCCGTCCCGCTCCTGCGCGGCGCCGGCGGGGTGCGCGTCGCCGTCGAGCCCCCGGAGGAGGACGTCTCGGCGCACGGCCGCGACGGGACGTGCGACCTCTGCCCGTCGGGTCTGTCGGTCGACCACCGCCATCTCCTGCACCTCGACGAGCGCCGGATCCTCTGCGTCTGCGAGACCTGCTGGTCCTCGCGCTCCGGCGACCCGGAGCTGCGCCCGACCGGCGTCCGCACGCTGTGGCTCGACGACGCGACGGTGCCCGACGACCTGTGGGCGTCGCTCCAGATCCCGATCGGGCTCGCGTTCGTCATGCGCTCGGGCGCGACCGGCGGGGTCGCCGCCCTCTACCCGAGCCCGGCGGGTGCGACCGAGTGCGAGCTCGACCTCTCGGCGTGGGAGCGGCTCGTCGCGCTCAACCCCGTCCTCGGCCGGCTCGAGCCGGACGCCGAGGCGTTCATCGTCAACCGGCTCGCGCAGCCGCCGCAGTACGTCCTCGCGCCGATCGACCAGGCCTACGGGCTCGTCGGGCGCATCAAGGAGGCCTGGCAGGGGATCTCCGGCGGCAGCGGCGTCGAGGACGCGGTCGCGGCGTTCTTCGCCGAGATGCGGGCGCGCGCGGTGGTCGGATGACCGAGCCCGCCGTCACCGTCGGCGCGCGCACCGGCAGACCGGCTTCGCCGCCGCAGGAGGAGCCCGTCTTCACCGTGCTCGGCGTCGAGCCCGTGCGCGCCGCGCTCGCGCCGACGCTCCGCTTCCTGCTCCACGTCGATGACCCCTCCGGCTGCGAGACGCTCACGATCGCGCTCTCGACGCAGATCCAGGTCGAGCCCGCACGCCGCGCCTACGACGACGAGACGCGCCGCCGGCTCTCCGACCTCTTCGGGGCGCCCGAGCGCTGGGGCGCGACGACCCACGCCTTCCAGTGGGCGCGCGTCGAGGCGCTCGTGCCCGGATTCACCGGCGCGACGTCCTTCTCCGTCGAGGTCCCGTGCACCTACGACATGGAGGTCGCGGCGACGAAGTACTTCAGCGCCCTCCCGGACGGCGAGATCCCGCTCACCTTCCACTTCAGCGGCATGGCGCTCTATCGCGGCGAGGCCGACCGGCTCCAGGTCCGTCCCGTCCCCTGGAGCTGCCACGCCGAGTGGCGGATGCCGGTCGCGGCCTGGCGGCGGCTCATCGCCGAGGCCTATCCGGGCGGGGGCTGGATCGCGCTCGACGAGGAGACGCTCGCCGCGCTGCGGGACCGCGCGCTCCGCGACGGCGACCGGAGCCTCGGGGCGTGCGTCGCACGCCTCGTCGCCGCGGGGGAGGACGGGCGGTGACGCGCCTCGAGGAGCTCGTGCGCACCCTCCTCTTCGAGGGCTACGCGCTGTACCCGTACACGCCGGGCGCGACGAAGAACGCGACCCCGACGCCCTTCGGCATCGCCTATCCGCCCGCCTACGCCGCGGACAGCCCCACGACCTTCGACCACGCGCGCCTCCAGATCGTCGTCGAGACCGACCGGTCCGACGTCCTCGCGGCCGTCACCGCGAGCGCCCGCTTCCTCGAGCCGTCCGGCGACCGCCACGAGGCGGCGGAGAGGCGCGTCGACATCCCGCCGACGGCGCTCGGCGACCTCTCCGCAGGGCCCGTCGAGGCGCCGTTCACGGGGGACCGCGTCCGCGGTCGCCTGCGCCTCGCGGTGCAGCCGCTGCACGCCGGCCTCCACCGGCTCACCCTGAGCGTGCACAACGAGACCGAGGTCCCCGCCGGGCTCGGGCGTGCGGAGGCCCTGAGGTCGAGCCTCCTCTCGACGCACCTCGTCGCGACGCTCGAGAGCGACCCGCTCGGCGCCGCGCGGTTCATCTCGACGATCGACCCGCCCGAGCACGCCTCGACGGCGAACATGACGTGCACGAGCGTCAACACGTTCCCGGTGCTCGCGTCGCCCGCCGACGACGCCGTCCTCGGCGCGGCGATCGTCCTCCCCGACCATCCGCAGCTCGCGCCGGAGAGCAAGGGCGACCTCTTCGACGGCACGGAGATCGAGGAGGCGCTCCTCCTCCACGTGCTCGCGCTCTCCGACGGCGAGGTCGACGAGATCGCCCGGCAGGACCCGGCCATCCGCGAGATGGTCCGCCGCGCGGCGGCGACGACGCCCGAGGACTTCGAGCGACTCCGGGGGAGGGTGACGATCGGCGGGGCGGGTGGGGATCCCCTCTCCGGCATGCCGACCTACGGCGAGGAGCTCAAGGGCGAGCGCGAGCTCGCGGTCGGCGGCGTCCTCTACCGGCTCGGCGACCGGGTGCGCCTCCGCGTCGGGACGGGCGGGGCGGGCGGGGCCTCTCACGCGCAGGACCACCTGCTCGACGGGCGCACGGCGACGATCGAGCGCATCTACGTCGACTACGCGGACGAGGTCCACCTCTGCGTCACGGTCGACGACGACCCCGGCCAGGCGCTCATGCGCGACATCGGCCGCTATCTGTACTTCAAGCCCGCCGAGGTGGAGGTGCTCGCATGAACCACGAGGAGATGTTCGCCGGCGCGTCGCTGCGCGACCTCGAGCCCGATCCCGCGCCCCAGCGCCAGATCCTCGTCGCCGGGGTCGGCAACGCCTGGCTGCAGGACGACGCGTTCGGCGGAGAGGTGGCCCGGCGGCTCGAGGCGGCCGGGGTCCCCGACGGCGTCACGGTGCTCGACTTCGGGACGAGCGGGCTCGATCTCGCCTACGAGGTGATGCGCGGCTACGACGCGCTCGTCCTCATCGACGCCAGCCGGCAGGGCGGCGAGCCCGGGACGCTCTACGTCATCGAGCCCGACCGGTCGGAGTTCGCGTCCTCGATCGAGGACGGCGAGATGATCGACCCGCACCACATGGACCCGATGACCGTCCTGCGGTTCGTCGGGGCGACCGGCGGGTGGCCGGGCAAGGTGCTCGTCGTCGCGTGCGAGCCGGGCGCCGTCGACGACGTCGGCTACGGCCTCACCCCGGCCGTCGAGGCGGCGGTCGAGCGGGCGGTCGCGCTCGTCCTCGGCACGCTCGCCGAGCTGCAGACCGACGCGGCGTACCGCGAGGCCGCGGGATGAGGCCGCGATGCACGAGCTGAGCATCGCGAGCGCCGTCGCGGCGACCGCGGAGCGCCACGCGCGCGGGCGCCGGGTGCTGCGCGTCGACGTGCGGGTCGGGCACCTGCGCCAGGTCGTCGTCGAGTCGCTGCGCTTCTCCTTCGACCTCGTCGCGCGGGGCACCCTCTGCGAGGGGGCCGCGCTGCACGTCGAGGTCGTCCCCGCCAGGCTGCGCTGCCGCGGCTGCGGGAACGAGTGGGTCGCCGCGGTCCCGGCGTTCCGCTGCCCGTCCTGCGTCACGGGTGTCGTCGAGGTGCGCAGCGGGGAGGAGCTCGAGGTGGAGTCGATCGAGATCGAGGAGGAAGAGGAGCCGGCATGCACCGCGTGAAGGTGAAGGTCGTCGAGGACGCCCTCGATGCCAACAACACGATCGCCCGGGCCAACCGGGACGACTTCGACCGGCACGGCGTCACCGTCGTCAACCTCATGAGCGCCCCGGGGTCGGGGAAGACGTCGCTCCTCGAGCGCATCCTCGCCGACGGGCTCGGCGACCTCCGCCCCGGCGTCCTCGAGGGGGACGTCCAGGGGAGCCTCGACGCGGATCGGCTCGCGCACCTCCACGTGCCGGTGACCCAGCTCAACACCGACGAGGGCTTCGGCGGGGAGTGCCACCTCGACGCGAACATGGTGCGGTCGGCGATCCCGTCGCTCCCGCTCGCCGACATCGACCTCCTCATCGTCGAGAACGTCGGCAACCTCGTCTGCCCGGCCGAGTTCCGGATCGGGGAGGACGCCCGCATCATGGTCTCCTCGGTCGCGGAGGGCGCCGACAAGCCGCTCAAGTACCCGCTCATGTTCCGGGCGTGCGAGCTCGTCATCCTCAACAAGATCGATCTCCTCCCGCACGTCGACTTCGACGTCGAGGCGTTCCGTCACCACGTCGAGTCCGTCCACCCCGGTGCGACGGTGCTCGAGACGAGCGCGCGGACCGGGGAGGGCGTCGCGGAGGTCGGGGCATGGCTCGCCCGGCTGCCGGAGCGCACCGCGCTGCCGACGTGAGCGCAGCGCCGAGC
Source organism: Paraconexibacter sp. (assembly GCF_059438195.1). NCBI lineage: Bacteria > Bacillati > Actinomycetota > Thermoleophilia > Solirubrobacterales > Paraconexibacteraceae > Paraconexibacter > Paraconexibacter sp. Next base: position 95,093 of record NZ_JBLKKY010000003.1, on the reverse strand, counting down.
GGCGCCGACGCCCCCACGCGGGAGTTCCTCGCCGCGCGCACGGACGCGGCCGAGCGCACCTTCCCGCCGCAGGCCGACCGCCTCGCGCGGCTGTGCCACGCGATGGCCGAGCGCTTCGCGCGCGGGGGGAGGCTCGTGAGCCTCGGCGCGAGCGACGTCGACCGCACCGACGTCGCGCACATCGTGGTCGAGTTCGTCCACCCGGTCATCGTCGGCAAGCGGGCTCTCCCCGCCCTCGCGACCGTGCCGCGCGACGCGCCGCTCCTCGTCGGCCCGGACGACATCCTCGTCGCCTTCGGCCCGGCGGATGCCGCCGACGTCCGCGAGGCCGTCGCCGGGGCGCGGGAGACGGGCGCGCTCACCCTCGCGTTCACCGGGCTCGGGGCCGAGCACGAGATCGAGGTCGCGACGGACGACCCGCTCGTCGCCCAGGAGATCACCGAGACCGCGTACCACGTGCTCTGGGAGCTCGTCCACGTCTTCTTCGAGCATCGCGGGCTGCTCGAGGGCCGGGACCGCGGCTCCGCGCACGACTCGGGGGCCTCGAGCTTCCTCTACCCGTTCCTCGGCGAGCGGGAGACCGACCTCGACGGCGTCCTGCGCGACGTCGCCGCGACGGTCGTCGCGAAGGCGCGCGAAGCCGACGGGCTGCGCGGGCAGACGGTGACCGACGGCGCGGGCGTGCTCGCGGAGGCCGCCGCGGCGGCGCGTGCGTCGTTCGACGCCGGCGGCCGGCTCCTCGCGCTCGGCAACGGCGGGTCGGCGACCGACGCCATGGACCTCGTCGCGGACCTCCTCGATCCGCCCGTCCTGCCGGCGGGCCCGCCTCTGCTCAGGCGCCCTGCGATCGACCTGACGGCGCAGTCGGCCGTCCTCACCGCGCTCGCGAACGACGTCGGCGTCGAGCCGATCTTCCAGCGTCAGGTCATCGCGGACGGCCGCGCGGGCGACGTCCTCGTCGCGCTCTCGACGAGCGGCGGGTCGGAGAACGTCCTCTCGGCGCTCCGCGCCGCGCGGACGGCGGGGCTCGTGACGGTCGCCTTCGTCGGCTACGACGGCGGCCGGATCGCCGCGGAGGGGCTCGCGGACCACGTCGTCGTCACGCGCTCGGAGCACGTCCCGCGGATCCAGGAGGCGCAGGCCTCCGCGCTGCACCGCCTGCGGATCCTCGTGGAGGAGGTGGGGCCGGCGTGAGCGCGGCCGAGGCACCGGAGGACGCGGGACCGGCGCGGCGGGTCGCGCTGCGGATCGACGGCGTCGTCCAGGGCGTCGGGTTCCGCCCGTTCGTCTTCCGCCTCGCCGAGGAGCACGGGCTGGCCGGCCACGTGCTCAACGACAGCCGCGGCGTCCTCTGCGAGGCCGAGGGGCCGGCGGACGTCGTGGAGACGTTCGTCGAGGAGCTGGCGACGCGCGCGCCGCCGCTCGCGCACGTCGAGGAGGTCCGGGTGCAGGAGCGCCCGCCGACCGGCGAGGAGGGCTTCGCGATCGTCGCGAGCGACAGGGTCGGCTCGCCCGACGCGCTCGTGAGCGCGGACAGCGCGACGTGCGAGGAGTGCCTGGCGGAGCTGCGCGACCCGGCCGATCGCCGCCACCGCTATCCGTTCATCAACTGCACGAACTGCGGGCCGCGCTTCACGATCGTGCGGGCGGTCCCCTACGACCGGCCGCTCACGACGATGGCCGGGTTCGAGATGTGCGACAGCTGCCGGGCCGAGTACGACGACCCTCGCGACCGCCGCTTCCATGCGCAGCCCAACGCGTGTCCCGAGTGCGGCCCGCGGGCGCGGCTCGTCGGCGCGCAGGAGGACGGCGATGCGGTCGCCGCCGCGGCGCGGCTGCTCCGCGACGGGGCGATCGTCGCCGTGAAGGGGCTCGGCGGCTACCACCTCGCGTGCCGCGCCGACGCGGAGGACGCCGTCGCCGCGCTGCGCTCCCGCAAGCGTCGTGAGGAGCGGCCGTTCGCGCTCATGGTCGAGGACCTCGCCGCCGCGCGGCGGCTCGTCGTGCTCGCCGAGGCCGAGGAGCGGCTCCTCGGCTCGCCGGTCCGCCCGATCGTCCTCGCGCCCCGCCGCGACGGCGCGGAGGAGCGCGTCGCCCCGTCGGTCGCGCCGCGTGCCCCCGACCTCGGCGTCCTCCTCCCGTACTCGCCGCTGCACCACCTCCTCCTCGACGACGCGGGGCTGCCGCTCGTCATGACGAGCGGCAACGTCTCGGACGAGCCGATCGCCCACGAGGACGACGACGCCGCCCGGCGGCTGAAGGGCATCGCCGACGCCCTCCTCGTCCACGACCGTCCCATCCACATGCGCACCGACGACTCGGTCGTGCGCAGCCGCAGAGGCGCGCCGGTCCTCCTGCGGCGCTCGCGCGGGCACGTGCCCGACGGCCTCACGCTGCCCGTCCCCGCCACCCGGGACGTCCTCGGCGTCGGCGCGGAGCTGAAGAGCACGTTCACCGTCGCGCGGGGCACGCGCGCCTGGGTCTCGCACCACATCGGCGACCTCTCGAACGTCGAGACGCTCGCGTCCTTCACCTCGGGCATCGCGCACTTCGAGCGGCTGTTCGCGGTCCGCCCGCGGATCGTCGCCCACGACCTCCACCCCGACTACCTCTCCACCCGCGAGGCCCTCGCCCTCGCCGATGTCGAGGCGATCGCGGTCCAGCACCACCACGCTCACCTCGCGGCGTGCCTCGCCGAGCACGGCGAGACGGGGCCCGCGGTGGGGGCGATCTACGACGGGACGGGGCTGGGGACCGACGAGACGGTGTGGGGCGGCGAGATCCTCGTGGGCGGGCTCGTCGCGTTCACGCGGATGGGCTCGCTCACGCCGGTCCGCCTGCCCGGCGGCGACCGGGCGGTGCAGGAGCCGTGGCGGATGGCCTGCGCCTGGCTCGCCGCTGCCGCGGAGGACGACGCCGACGTCCCCCGGCCCGCCGCGCTCGCCGACGCCGTCGAGGAGCCCGCCTGGCGCAACGTCCTGCGGCTCGCGCGCTCCGGCGTCGCCGCGCCGGTGACGACGAGCATGGGCCGCCTCTTCGACGCGGTCGCCGCCCTCTGCGGCCTGCGCACGCACGTCACCTACGAGGGTCAGGCGGCCGCGGAGCTGGAGGGGCTCGCGACGCGCGCCGGGCCGTCGGGCGCCTACGAGCTCCCGGTCACCGAGGACGGGACGCTCGACGCCCGGCCGCTCGTCCGCCGCGTCGAGGCGGACGTCGCGGACGGGGAGCCGGTCGCGGTGGTCGCGGCGCGGACGCACGCGGGGATCGCCGCGGCGACGGCGGAGGCCTGCGCGCGGGCCGCGAGCGACGCCGGGACCGATCGCGTCGTCCTCGCGGGCGGCGTCTTCCAGAACCGCCTCCTCCTCGACCTCGCCGTCGAGGCGCTCGAGGGGGCCGGGCTGCGCCCTCTCGTCCCCGAGCGCCTGCCGCCCAACGACGGGGCGATCAGCTTCGGTCAGGCGGCGGTCGCGGCGGCGCGGACGGCTGCGACGTGAGGCTCGAGGCGCGGGCACGTGGCGCGCTGTTGGGGGGCGACCGCAGAGCGCCCCAGGGTGCCGCCGGGATTTCCCGGATGCCGCCGGCGCGTCGCTGCGCGAGGATGTGCCCATGAGCGAGACGCCGCACGTCCTCGTCGTCTACAGCAGTCGCCACGGCGCGACCGCGGGCGTCGCCGAGCGGATCGCGGGTCGTCTGCGCGCCGCGGGCGAGCACGTCGACCTCCGGCACGTCGACGACGCCGGCGCGGTGCTCGGCGACTGCGACGCGGTCGTCATGGGCCACCCGGTCTACGACCAGCGCTGGCCGCCGGAGGCCGAGGAGTTCGTCCGCGACCGGGCGGAGGCGCTCGCCTCGCGGCCGCTCTGGCTCTTCAGCGTCGGCTCGTTCGGCGACACCGCCCACGTCCTCGGGCGACTCGCGACGAAGGAGCCGGCCGACATCGAGGAGGTCCGCGCGAGGATCCGGCCGCGGCAGTACCGCGTCTTCGCCGGCGTCGTCGACGGACGTCACTGGCCGCGGCTCGCGCGGATCTTCTTCCGGCTCGCGCGCTTCCGCTTCGGCGACAACCGGGACTGGCCCGAGATCGAGCGGTGGGCCGACGAGATCGCGACGGCGATGCGCGACCCCACCGCGGCGCCGGTGTCGGGCCGCGCCTGAGGTGCGTCGCGGCGCGCCCTCGCGCGGCGCGTCGGGCCTCGGCTACGCTCGGGGCATGTGCCGCAACATCCGGACGCTCCACAACTTCGAGCCGCCGGCGACGGAGGACGAGATCCGCGCGGCCGCGCTCCAGTACGTGCGCAAGCTGAGCGGGACGACGCAGCCGTCGCAGGCGAACGCCGACGTCTTCGAGCGGGCGGTCGACGAGGTCGCCGAGGCGTCGAGGCGCCTCCTCGACGGCCTCGTGACGAGCGCGCCGCCGAAGGACCGCGAGACCGAGGCCGCGAAGGCCCGCGAGCGCAGTGCGCGGCGGTTCGGCGGAGCCGCGGCGACCGCGGGCTGACCGCTCAGCGCCGCTTCGCCTCGAGCCGCGCCGCGCTCGGGCGCTTCACGTCCCACGCGAGGCCGGTCTTCTCGAGCGCCCGGATGACCAGGGCGGAGACGTCCACCTCACGGCGGCGCAGGCCGTGGAAGGCCGACGTCGGGAACGCGTGGTGGTTGTTGTGCCAGGACTCGCCGAAGGAGAGCAGCGAGAGCCACGACACGTTGCCGGACATGTCGCCGGTCTCGTAGTCGCGCCGGCCGAAGACGTGGCAGATCGAGTTGATCGAGTACGTCACGTGGTGCATGAGGAACATCCGCACCGCGCCGCCCCAGAGGAGGCCGGTGAGCGCCGTCTCGAGCGAGCCTCCGAGGAGCCAGCCGAGCGCGAACGCGAGGCCCAGCCCGCCGAGCGCCCAGACGATGAACGTGCGGTGGACCCACGCCATGACGGGATCGGCCTGGAGGTCGGGGGCGTAGCGGTCGTGGGCGGCCCGCTGGTCGTGCTTGAAGATCCAGCCGATGTGGGCGTGCACGAGGCCCGAGAGGAGGCCGCGCAGGCCCTCGCCGTGACCGTGGGGCGAGTGCGGATCGCCCTCCGCATCGGAGAAGGCGTGGTGCTTGCGGTGGTCGGCGACCCACGAGATGACGGGGCCCTCGATCGCCATCGATCCGAGGATGCCGAAGGTCCGGCGGACGCCGGGCGTCGTCTCGAAGCTGCGGTGCGTGAACAGGCGGTGGAAGCCGACCGTGATCCCGAGCACCGTGAGCGAGTACATGATCGCGAGGACGACGAGGTCGCTCGGATGCAGCAGCGAGTTCCAGAGCTGCCACCCCGCGATGCCGAGGCCGGCGATCGGCGCGGCCGTGACGACCGCGGTGATGATGCGGTCGCGCGTCTCGTGCTCGCAGTGCTGGACGTCCCCGGGGTCCGGCTCGTCGATCGAGCTGGAGGCAGGCGGGACGGGAAGCGTCGCGGACACGCCTCGAATCCTCGACGACCGAGCGCCCGATGGCAGTGGGGGGCGCCACCGAGCATGGTGGGGTCTACCCCCGGATCAGAGTGGTGACGCGCCATTCTGCGTCACGCCGCGCAGCCACGCGAGGACCGCGAGCACGCGGCGGTGCCCGTCCTCGGCGGAGGCGAGGTCGAGCTTCGAGAAGATGCTCGTCACGTGCTTCTCGATCGCGCCCGGCGTGACGACGAGCTCGCGCGCGATCGCCGCGTTCGACCGCCCCTCCGCCATGAGCGCGAGGACGTCGCGCTCACGGGGCGTCAGCACGGCCAGCCGTCCCTCCGCCGTCGACTCGGACGGGCGCACGAGGCGGGCGACGACCTCGCGGTCCAGGGCCGTCCCGCCCTCGGCGACGCGGTGGACCGCGTCGAGGAACTCGGCGACCTCGCCGACGCGCTCCTTGAGCAGGTAGCCGACGCCCGCCTCCCCGGCGGCCAGGAGGTCGGACGTGTAGACCTCCTCGACGGCCTGCGAGACGACGAGCACCCCCAGCTCCGGCCAGCGCCTGCGGGCCTCGATCGCGGCGCGCACGCCCTCGTCCGTGAACGTCGGCGGGAGCCGGACGTCGACGATCGCGAGGTCGGGGCGGTGGCCGGCGATGACGCGGAGCAGTCCCTCCGCGTCCTCGACCTGCGCGACGACGTCGATGTCGTGCTCGCGGAGGAGCGCGACGAGGCCTTCGCGGAGGAGGACGTGGTCCTCGGCGATCACGACGCGCACGGCAGCTCCGCGCGGATCGTCGTGCCGCGCTCCCCGGTCTCGACCGCGAGCGCGCCGTCGATCGCCTCGACGCGCGACCGGAGGCCGAGGAGGCCGGGGCCCGTGGGGTCGGCGCCTCCGGGCCCGTCGTCCGCGATCTCGAGGGTGAGCGTGCCGTCGGCCGCGACGACGGTCACCGTCGCGTGCGCGTGCGGCGCGTGCTTCGCGACGTTCGTGAGGGCCTCGGCGACGACGAAGTAGGCGGCCCGCTCGAGCAGCGGCGAGAGGCGCTCGGGCACGTCGGCGCGCACGGTGACGGGGACCGCCGCCCGGGTCGCGAGCGCCTCCACGGCGGCGGCGAGACCGCGCTCGATGAGGAGCGGCGGCGCGAGACCGCGGGCGAGGTCTCGGAGCTCCGCGATCGCCTCGCCCGCCTCCGCCCGGGCGGCGCGGACGAGGTCGCGAGCTGCCGGGTCGCCCGCGAGGCGCTGCTCGGCCCGGCCGAGCTGGAGGCTGAGCGCGACGAGCCGCGCCTGCGCGCCGTCGTGCAGGTCGCGCTCGAGGCGGCGCAGCTCGGAGGCCTCGACGTCGAGCGCGCCGCGGCGCGTCCGCACGAGCTCGTCGACGCGGGCCGAGAGGGCCTCCTCGCTGGGCCGGGGCGGGAGGCGGTCGGCGAAGGCGAGGAGCGCGTGGATCGCGAACGCGGTCCCGAGCCCGACGAGCACCCAGGCGAGCCAGTCGCCCTGGTCGGTGCGGAGCCAGACGACGGCGAGGAAGGCGGCGGCGACGAACGCGAGGACGGCGTGGACGGTCGCCCAGCGCGCCGGGCCGGCCGGGACCCGCCACGTGAGCCGCAGGAGCGCCGCGGTCGCGACGGGCGCACCCGCTCCGAGCCACACCCACGAGGGCCAGTAGCTCCCGGCGCCGGCGAGCCACCACACCGCGGTGGTGACGAGGCCGGCGACGAGCCAGGCCGCCGCGCTCGTCGTGATGAGCGACGCGATGGTCGCGTCGCGGATCGCGGTGAGGCGGACGCGACGCCGGCGCATGCGCGCGCGCGGCGGCGGAGGCGGCCCGGCGAGCTCTCCGGTGGCGCTCGACATCGTCCCCCGATCCTAGCCCGCCGTCGATGGGACCCTCGCGCGCCGGGGCTCGTACGATGCCCTGCGATGGCCGCCGTCCTCCCGGTCCGCGCCGCTGCGATCGGCAGCGCGGCGTTCTTCCTCGTCGGGCCGGGCCTCGAGGCGGGCCTCGGGCCCTACCTGCTCACGGGCGGGTGGGAACGCGGCGACGACCTTCCCGTCCAGCCCGTCGCGACGGCGCTGGGCGTCGCGCTCGTCGCCGCCGGGCTCGCCGTCGTCGTCGCGGCGTTCGTCCGCTTCGCGCGGGAGGGGCGCGGCACGCCGACGCCGGCGGCGCCGACCGGACGGCTCGTCGTCCACGGCCCGTACCGCCACGTCCGCAACCCGATGTACGTCGCGACCGCGGCGGTCATCGTCGGCGAGGGGCTCGTCCTCGCCCGCCCGGTCCTCTTCGCGGCGGCCGCCGCCTACGTCGCGACGCTCGTCGTCGTCACCCGGCGGTGGGAGGAGCCGGGGCTGCGGCGGCGGTTCGGCCCCGCCTTCGACGAGTACCGCGCGGCGGTCCCGGCGTGGTGGCCGCGCCTGCGGCCCTGGCGCGGCTGAGGCTCAGGCGGGGACGCGCCGCCCGGCGCGGCCGGCGACGACGCGGGGCGCGCGCTCACGCAGCTCGGTGAGGAGCCGGCCGGCGAACTCTCCGGGGCTCTCGCCCGACTGGAGGCCGCCGCCGGCGGGCTCGAAGAAGTCGACGGTGACGCGCGGTCGACGCGGGGGGCGGGGGAGGTCGACCGTTCCCGTGACCGTCGCGCAGACGACCCGCGCCTCGGGGACCTCCTGGGCGAGCCGGCCGATGCCGCTGCGCGCGCGCAGCTCGCGACCGAGCGAGCGCGTCCCCTCGGGGAAGACGCCGATGCACGCCCCGGCCTGCAGCTCCTCGATCGCGCGCCGGAGAGCCGCGAGGTCGCCGGCGCCGCGGTCGATCGGGATCTGGCCCATGCGGTCGAGCATCGGGCCCATGCCCGGCTTCCACAGCGACGACTTCGCGAGCGCGCGGATCTGCCGGTGCGGCAGGCCGGCGATCCCGATGGCGAGCGGGTCCCAGTAGCTGTCGTGGTTGGCGGCGACGAGCAGCGGGCCGTCGGTGAGGAGGTCGCGGCCGCTCACCTCGAGGCGGCCCCAGAGCCGGACCCACGGGGAGGCGGCGGCGAGCGTCGCGCGGTAGGTCTTCGGGATCCGCTCGGGCGTCGCGTGCATCGGCGGGCATCTTGCCACCGCGGCGGCCGGCGCGCGAACCCGCGCCGGCCGCGACGCCGTCACTTCTTGCGCGAGCGTGCGGCCTCCGCGTAGCGGCTCACCACGCGCTCGCAGCGCTTCGTCCTCGGACGCTTGCGCCCGATGTAGACCGTGTCCTTGCCGGACCCGCAGTCGATCGTCATGCGCCCGGAGCCGAACGCGTAGACGATGTCGTTCCCGGACCCCGCCTTCACGGTGTTGCGGCCCTTGCCGCGCAGCCGGATCTCGTCGTCGCCGGACCTGCCGTGGATGATGTTGCGACGGGCGCCGCCCTGGAGGTAGTCGTCGCCGCGGCCGCCGTCGATGCGGTTCTTGCCGCGGCCGCCGTAGATCGTGTCGTTGCCGTCGCCGCCCTTGAGACGGTCGTAGGAGCGCTTGCCGCGCTCGGCGGGGAGGCGGTCGCCCCAGATGACGTCGTCACCGGCGCCGGCGCTGATGCGGTCGGGGCCGTGGCCGCCGAGGAGGTTGTCGTCCTTGTCCGAGCCGGTGATGCGCTGGCCCCTCGTCTCGTGCGCGAGGCGCTTCACGCCGGCGTTCGGGTCCTTCACGACGGGTGCCGCGATGACCTGCTCGCAGTTCCGGATCGCGCCGCGCCGCAGCGCCTGGGCGTTGGAGACCCCGCCGGAGGCCCGGTAGGGGTTGATGACGATCGTGTCGTTGCCGGCGCCGCAGTCGACGCTCTTCACGGCAGTTCCGTTGTTGACGTAGACGATGTCGTCGCCGTTCCCGGCGTCGATGACGTCGGGCCCGGAGTCGGCGTAGATGACGTCGTTGCCATCGCCGCCGTGGACCTCATCACCGCCGGAGCCCGCGTGGATGAGGTCGTCGCCGGCGCCGCCGCGGACGTCGTCGGGCGCCGCGCCGCCGAAGAGCGCGTCGTTCCCGTCGCCGCCGCGGAGCGTGTCGTGGCCGAAGCCCCCGTAGAGCCAGTCATTGCCCCAGGCGCCGCTGAGGCGGTCGTCGCCGCTGCCGCCCTCGAGCACGTCGTCGCCGCTCTTGCCGTAGAGGCGATCCGGGCCGGTGCCGCCGAGGAGGTGGTCGTTCCCGGTGGCGCCGACGAGCTTGTCCTTGCCCTCGAGGCCGCGGAGCGTCATGCCCTTCGAGGTCCGGACCCGGAGCTTGTCGGACCCGGGGACCCCGAGGCGCGTGCCCCCGCGAGGCTTCTCGGGGGCGGTGAGGGCGGGGAAGGGCGGCAGGACCGGGACGGAGACCGGGTGCGACGTGACGGGGAGGCCGGGGACCTCGGGAAGGCTCTGGAGCGTCGGCTGGACGTTGTCGGTCACCTGGAGGACCTGCTGATGGACGCCCGGGATGCTCACGTTGCGCAGCAGGTCGAGCGCGTGTGCGGACGGGGCCGCGGCGGCGAGTCCTGCGGCGGCGAGGAGCGCGGCTCGGCGGGCGGAGCGGGGGGGAACGCGAAGGAGCGGCATACCCAGGCCGTCGGCAGGCCCGGCGAGACGCTGAGCTTCCCCCCGCCCGACCCTGGACGTTCGTCCCACTCGCCGTCCACGAAACCGCCGAACCGGATTCCTGCGGCGCCAGGGCGCCGCAGGAATCCGGTTCGGCGGTCAGGGGGTGCGCAGTGCCGCGGCGATCCGGGACCAGGAATCGAGGTCCGGGCGCTCGCCGACGAAGGCGACGCGGTCGGCGACGTCGCCCACCCTCGCGCGGATCTCGTCCGCGACGCCGGTCGGGTCCGTCCCGCGGACGGCGAAGAGCGCGAGGACGTCGTCGTCGACGAGGTCGGTCATCTGCGCCCAGTCACCGGACCGCGAGAGCGCGTGGAGACGCTCGAAGAGGTCCGAGAGCCCGTGGTGGTCGAGGACGTGCCGGTACGCCGGCGTCGATCCGTAGAACGCGACGCGCCGGCGGGTCGCCTCCCACTCGTCGTCGGAGGTCGCCACGAAGAGCCCGGCGGTCACCTCGACGTCCTCGCGGCCGCGTCCCGAGCGCTCGAGGCCGCGCTCGAGGGCCGGGATCGTGATGGCGCGCAGCGTCTCCGGTGTCTGGAACGCGTGACCGAGGAGCCCGTCGGCCACCTCGCCGCAGACCTCGAGCATGCGCTCGCGCACCGCGGCGAGGAGGACGGGTGGCGGGCCGGCGTCGAGAGGGGCCGGCCGGAAGTTCGGCGGCATGAGCGTGTGCGACGTGAACTCGCCCTCGAACCGCAGCTCGGTCCCCTCCTGCCAGGCGGCGAAGATCGCGCGCAAGGCGAGGACGTGCTCGCGCATCCGCGCGGCCGGGCGCTCCCAGGCCGCGCCGAAGCGCCGCTCGACGTGCGCGCGGACCTGGGAGCCGAGCCCGAGCGCGAAGCGCCCTGTGCTCAAGGCCTGGAGGTCCCACGCCGTGTAGGCGACGTCCATCGGGCTTCGCGGCAGCGCGAGCGCGATCGCCGTCGCGACGCGGACCTCGCGCGTCGCCGTCGCGGCGAGCGTCGCCGCGACGAAGGGGCTGCCCGTCGACTCGGTGAGGCCGACGCCGTCGAAGCCGAGGCGCTCGACCTCGGCGGCGGCCGCCGCGACCTCCGTGACGGGGAGCGCCCGCAGGGTGAGATCGACGTGCACGGCGGGGTCAGCCGTACTCGCGCCGCAGCGCTCGCCGGACCTGCGCGCGAACGAGGCTCGGCGCCCGGCGGCGCGAGCCCTCGAGCGCGTCGCGCAGCGCGGCGCGCGCCTCCTCGCCGTGGAGCGCCGGACCGTGGCCGAGGAGGAGGTGCTCGACCTCCCCGGTGAAGCGCCGCAGCGCCGTCGGCGGCACGAGTCGGCGCATGGGGTGGACGCCCGCGGTCTCCCCCGGAGCGGCGAAGAGCGGCGCGGCGACGATCGCCTCGGGCACCACGAGGACGCGCTCGGCGGGGAACCAGAGGGCGTCCTCCTTCCACACGGGGAGGTGCCAGAGGGGGACGACCTCGAACGGGACGCTCGGGTCGTGGCCGAGCGGCACGACGTGGAGCGGGACGCCGAGCTCGTCGGCGACCCGCGCGCAGTCGCGCGGGTGCCGGTCGAGGAGCTGCAGGACGGCGCGCGGCTCGCCGAGCCCGCGGATCCAGTCGAGGAGCCCCTCGCCGTGCGGCGGGTCGATCACCCAGACGCCGCCTCCCGAGAGGACCGCGTGCCCGGCGCGCTGCATCCACGCCGGTCGCGGGTGGATCCAGCTCATCGTCACCTCGGAGGGCGCGCTCAGCGTGATCTCGTCCACGGCGCGAGACGCTACCTCACCGCCGACGGGCGACCGGCGGAGCGCCAAGTCGAAGGAAGCGCGACCGCATCGACGTTCCTCCCCTACGGTTCGCAGGTCATGGGTCGAAATTTCCCCCGCGCGACGGTCGCGCTTCTCACCCTCCTCGCGGTCGCGGGGGGCATCACCTTCAGCGGCGTCCCGAGCGCGGTCGCCAAGTCGATCACCGGCGACAACCTCGCGGACACGCTGAGGGGGACGTCCGGCGATGACGTGATCCGCGGTCGGGGCTCCCGGGACGAGCTCCACGGGCGCGGCGGCGACGATCTGCTGTCCGGCGGCTCGGCGGCCGACAAGCTCTACGGCGGCGACGGCGACGACGATCTCGACGGCGGCTCGGGCAACGACCGGCTCGAAGGCGGCCCCGGGGACGACGAGCTCTACGGCTACACCGGCAACGACGTCCTCGAGGGCGGGCCGGGCAACGACGAGCTCGACGGCTTCGACGGCGACGACATCCTCCGAGGCGGCGAGGGCAACGACTTCCTCGGCGAGTCCCGCTTCGGCGACGACAAGCTCCTCGACGGCGGCTCCGGCGACGACGTCCTCATCGGGCTCGCGGGCAAGGACCGCGACATGCGCGGCGGCGAGGGCAACGACCTCCTCATGGGCGGGACGGGCAACGACGGGCTCGACGGCGGCCCTGGCAACGACGTCCTCTTCCCCGGCTCGGGGCAGTTCAAGGGCCGCCCGGCCGACGGCGGTCCGGGGAACGACATCATCGTCGACGAGGGCTCCGGCACGATCCGGGGCGGCGACGGCGACGACCGTCTCTGGTCGGCGGAGGACCGGCTCTCCACGACGATGGAGGCCGGGCCCGGCGACGACGTCCTCTACGTCGGCGAGTCACTCGTGAAGGCCGACTGCGGGGCGGGGAACGACACCGTCCTCCTCAGCCCGGCGGCGATGCGTCAGGGCACGCGGATGATTCCGCGTTTCCTCGGCTGCGAGACGTTCCTTCCGGCTCCCGGCGACGTGAAGATCCCTCAGCTCAGCGACTTCAAGGAGCTCTGGGTCGCGGTCGGCGTGCCGTGGAACGACGTCACCGTCGACAAGGCGATCGCCTACGAGGATCTCCCGAACTGCCAGCTCGAGAAGAAGAAGTGCCCGGGTCGCCGCGCGAGCGAGCGCATCATCGGGACCAACGGGGCGAACACGCTCCGCGGCCGCGGCGGCGACGACTTCCTCGAGGGCGCGGGCGGCGACGACAAGCTCTACGGCGGCTCGGGCAGCGACTCGATCTTCGGCCGCAAGGGGGACGACCGCCTCGTCGGCGGCGACGGCGACGACGAGATCGAGGGCGGCCGCGGGAAGGACACGATCTACGGCGGCCGCGGCGACGACCAGATCAACGGCGGCTTCGACCGCGACCGCATCTTCGCCGGACCCGGCGACGACACGATCCGCGCCGTCGGCGGGGGCCGCGACGTCATCGACTGCGGTCCCGGCCGCGACCGCATCGAGAAGGACTCGCGCGACCGCGTGAAGAACTGCGAGATCATCCTGTAGGCCGGGCGCGACGCCGCCCGGCCCTGCGGCGCCCGCGGCCTAGGCGGGCGCCGCCGCCGCGTCGGCGACGAGCGCGCGCAGCGCGCCGGTCACGTCGTCGGCGCGCTCGACCGGCCCCATGTGGCCGCCCGGGAGGACGAGGAGCTCGCGGCAGTCGGGCAGCTCGCGCGCGAGCCGCTCGGCGTGCTCGGGCGGCGTGAGCTTGTCGTCGCGGCCCGCGATGACCACGGTCGGGACGCGGAGCCTCTCGACGGCGGCGTGGAGGTCGAGCCGGGTGAGCGCCTTCCCGACGGCCCCGCGGACGTCCGGGCGGCAGTCGATGACGATGTCCTCGCAGAACCCCACCTGCGCCGGGGAGGCCGACGGCGACAGCGCGACGTAGCGGACGGCGCGGTGCGCGAGCGGCGTCGACCCCTTCGGGAGCGGGGCCGGGGCGCTGAGGATCGCCTGGCCGACGAGCTGCTCGAGCTTCTCGACGGGGGTCTTCACCGGGAGGACGAGCGCCTTCTGGATGAGGTCGCCCATGCCCGTGTTGACGAGCGCGGCCGCGCTCACCCGGTCCCCGATCTCCCCCGCGTGGAGGCCGGCGAACGACACGATGCTCATGCCCCCGAGCGAGTGGCCGGCGACGACGGCGCGCTCACCCTCGGGGACGCACGCCTCGAGCACGGCGGCGAGGTCGTGACCGAAGCGCTCGACGCGGTAGTCGCCCACCGCCCGGCCGCTGCGGCCGTGCCCGCGCTGGTCGTAGGCGATGACGCGATGGTCGCGCGAGAGGTCGTGGATCTGCCGCGTCCAGAAGCGGATCTGGCACGTCCAGCCGTGGGCGAGGACGATCGCCGGGCCGTCGGCGGGCCCGAACTCCTCGACGTGGATCTCGGTCCCGTCGCCGCTCGTCACCGTCCGCGAGCGGCCGCGGAGAGGGCGCTGCAGGAGCGCGTGCTCCGGGTCGGCCTCGATCGCGCGCTGATCGCGGCGGCGCTGCAGCTCCCACGCACCGGCCCCGGCGAGGGCGGTCGTGGCGGCGGCGAGTGCGGTGTGTCGGCGTCCCATGGGACGACGGTACACCGCGCCACCGCGAAGTTACAAGAGCGTAGGAATACGCTCAGGCGAGCTGGTCGATCTTCGCGAGGCCCTTGCCCACGTCGCGCTTCAGGGCCTTCGCGACGACGACGTCGAGCCCCGGGACGACCGCCCCGAACGCGATCTCGTAGCGGAGGTGCGAGCCGCCGCCGTCGCGCGAGGAGAACTCCATGCGGCCGATGTGACCGCGGAGGGGGCTGCCCTTCGTGATCCGGTACTCGATGAGCTCGTTCGGGACGACCTTCATGTTCGTCTCCTCGAACGCCGGGAGGGGCCCGATCTTCAGGGCGCGCACGGATCCCTCGCCGTTGCGCGTCCCGTCGGTGCCGTCCTTCACGCGGGTCACCTTCGCGGGGAAGAGGTGGTTGAGGTTCTCGTGCTCGGCGAGGAACGCGAAGACGCGCTCGACCGGAAGGGCGAAGTCCTGCTCCATGACGATCCGCTGCATGCCGCGCAACCTATCCGGTCTCTGCGTCCGGACGCCGTGAGGCGCGACCGGCGTCGCGACGGCGACCCCCGCGAGATGCAGGATCGTGACCCTGGGGGTGACGATCCTGCATCTCGCGGGGCGGACGGGCTACTCGGCCCGGTGGACCGGCTCGCCCTTCGCGTCGACGGCCTCCGCGGAGGGACGCTCGCGCAGCGCCGCGAACCACGCCGAGGCGGCGGGGAGGGCGTCGATGCGGTCGACGAGGTGCGGCGTCCACTGGGGGACGCGGACGGCGAGGGCGATCGCGCTGAGGTCGGCGTAGGTGAAGGTCTCGCCGCAGACGTACGGGCCGCCGCGCTCGGCGAGCGTCGGCTCGAACTTCTCGAGGCGCCGCAGGAACTTCTCGTGGAGCTGCTCGGTGATGTCCTCGGGGTCGCCGGGGTCCTTGCCGAACGCGAGCTTGCGCATCCCGAGGAAGTAGTTGCCGGTGAGGTGGTCGTCGATCCACTTCGACCACGCGCGGGCCCACGCGCGCTCGGTCGGGTCGGCGGGCCACAGCGGCGGCTCGGGGTAGGTCTCCTCGATCCACTCGCAGATGACCGACGACTCGAAGATGGGGCCGTTCTCGGTCTCGAGGATCGGGACGCGCCCGATCGGCGAGAGGTCCTTGATCTCGGGCGGGCGCTTCGCCGGGTGGATCTCGTGGAGCGTCATCTCGACGCCCTTCTCGGCGAACGCGGCGCGGGCCTTGCCGGCGAACGGCGAGGTCTGGAAGGTCCACAGGCGCGGCAGGGTCGTGGTCATGCCGACGATCGTATGCGAGCGCGGTCAGCCGTCGCGCGACACCGACACCGTCCACGGCTCGATGCGCCAGGAGGTGACGACCTGCGCGCCCATGTACGGGTCGCCGTTCACCCACGCCTCGACCTCGGGGCGGCCGCAGCGGAAGACGAACAGGGCGCCGTGCACGGGATCGCCGAGAGCGCCGCCGTAGAGCATCTGCCCGTGGGCGACGGCCTCGCGCGCGTGCATGAGGTGATCCTCGCGGAAGGGCTTGCGACGCTCGAGGACGTCGTGGGAGTACTCGTAGATGAGGGCGTGCAGGACGGGCGGGTCGTCGGCCATGGGCCCTGACGCTACCCGGCCTCGGGGAGGAGCTGCTGCGGCAGCGGCGAGCCGATCGCCCGCGCCGCGTCGGCCAGCTCGGCGTGCGGGACGAGCGGCACGTCGAGCCGCGCGGCGATCGTCTCGACCGCGGCCCGGCGCTCGGGTTCGTTGCGCGGGGGATGGGAGAGCAGCTCGATGCGGGCGTGCTCGGCCCGGAGGCCGTCGCGGTGCGCCTCGAGGCGCCCCCAGAGCGAGACGACGCCCTCGACCCACAGCCACTCGCCGTAGTAGCCCTGCGCCCCGGGCCGGTGGTAGGCGTACACGCCGCACTGGCAGTCCGGGTGCGGCGAGTCGTGCGACCCGGCGACCCAGCCCTCGCCGAGGAGGATCCGCTTGTAGGCCGGCCAGCACGTCGCGTGCATGACGCGGCCCTCCCAGGTGCAGGGGATGAAGGGGGAGAGGAGGCGCTCGCCGACGATGCGCCAGGCCCGGTAGCCGACGACCGCCTCGGCGAGGTCGGGGGCGGCGCTCACGCCGTGGCGGGCTCGCGGGGCTCTCGGGCGGGCTCGGCCGGGCCGGGCTCCCGCGGCGCGGGCGGGTCGGCGGCGGGACGCTCGCGCGGGGCCGGCCCGCGCTCCGGCGCGCGGAGCGGCTCGACGACGATCGTGCGGGAGGGTCCATCGAGCGACACGGTCCTTCGATGGTAGCCGCCGCCCGGGCCCGGCCCGCCGGGGGCGATGCGGTGTGGGCGCGTCAGAGCCAGGGGTTCTCGCGCGCGTACCGCTCGACGGCCTCCTTCGCCTCCTTGAGGCCGGCGCCGGTGCGCTCGCGGTAGGCCTTGATCGCCTCGATCTTCTTGCCGTCGCGGAGGGCGTCCACGGCCGCGGGCGGGAAGCCGTCGTCGGGCGAGGACGCCGCCGCGCCGGGGCGGAGGTCGAGCTCGCGGTAGAGGTCGTCGACGAGGCGCTCGAGTCGCCGGACGTCGGCGGTGAGCCGGCGGATCCGCTCGTCGTCGGGCGCGGCTGCGCGGCGGCGGCCGAACATCAGCGCCGGCCGTCCTTCCCGAGCTTCTCGACGACCCGCTCGGCGGCGCGGTCGACGGCGACCGTCATCGCCGGCTCGAACATGCCGAGAAGGGCCTCGCCCGCCATCGGGCGCAGGCGCTCGACGGCGTCGCGGACGCGCGGCCAGTCCTCGGGCGGCATCCCCTCGTCCTGGAAGGGCTTCCACACCTCGTCGAGGAAGAGGTCGACGAAGAGCTTCGCGATCGCGCGCCCGTGCCGGTCGAGCTTCTCGAGGAGGTCGAGGGCGACGTCCGGCGCGATCCCGAGGGCGCGGGCCTCCGCGGCGGCCGCGAGGAGCCGCGGGCTCATCTCGTAGCGCCCGTCGCCGACCGGCCGCACGACGCCCAGCTTCTCCGCGCGCGCGACCTGCTCGGCGTCGACGTCGACGCCGATGAGCGCGGCGACCTCGTCCGCGGTGACGATCTGCGCGCCGCCGGTCTCGAACGGCGTCGCGAGCGCGCGGCGGAAGCCGGCGAACTCCTCGCCGCCCGTCCCGACGAGCTTCGCGATCGCGGCGAGGTTGAGGCCGTCCGCCTGCAGCTCGCGGATGAGCTTGAGCCGCTCGACGTGCGCCGCGCCGTAGTAGCCGGTGCGCCCGCGGACGACCGGCCCCGGGACGAGGCCGCGCGACTGGTGCGCGCGGATGTTGCGGACGGTCATGCCCGTCTCGGCGGCGAGCTCCTCGATCGTGAGGTCGGCGGAGTCCGTGACGTCGCTCACAGGGCGAGGCTAGCAGCGCCTCATGTGACATAGATCGATGTAACATCAGCTCATGTCACTGCTTCAGACGACGCTGGCCGCCGCCGAGCCGGCCGGGGGAGCGGCCCTCGGCGAGGTGGCGATCGCCACCGGCGGCGCGACCGTCGCGACCCTCGCGCTCGGCGGCCTCGGCCTCGCCCACCGCCGCGGCCGCACGCAGGTCCTCGCCCGCGTCGCCGGCTTCGCGGAGAGGGTCGGCGGGCTGCCCGGCTGGGCCGCGCTTCCGGCGGGCCTCTCCGGCGGCGCCCTGCTCGTCGCGCTCCTCGGCATGTACTGGGACATCGCGCTCCACATCGACGACGGGCGCGACGCGGGGCCGCTCGCGAACCCCGCCCACTACCTCATCCTCGCGGGGCTCTTCGGCATCTTCGCCGCCGGCTTCCTCGCGATCGTCCTCGCTCCGCAGGGGCGGCGGCCGAGCCCCGCCGCCGTCCGCATCTCGCGCGGCTGGCACGCACCCCTCGGCGGCGTCCTCATCGTCGCCTGCGCGGCGTTCTCGCTCGTCGGCTTCCCGCTCGACGACGTCTGGCACAGGCTCTTCGGGCAGGACGTCACCCTCTGGGGCCCGACGCACCTCATGCTCATCGGCGGCGCCGGCATGACGCTCGTGGGCATGGGCGTCCTCCTCGTCGAGGGCATGCGCGCGGCCGAGCGGGAGGGCGACGGCGCGGCACCCCGCGGCCTCGCCGCCGCGGCGATGCGCCTCCGGCTCCTCGGCATCTCGGGCGGCTTCCTCATCGGCCTCTCGACGTTCCAGGCCGAGTTCGACTTCGGCGTCCCGCAGTTCGCCCTCATCCTCCAGCCCGCCCTCATCACCGTGGCGGCGACCGTCGCGCTCGTGAGCGCCCGCGTGTTCCTCGGGCCGGGGGCGGCGCTCGGCGCCGTCGCGTTCTTCCTCGCCGTCCGCGGCGGCCTCGCCGTCGTCGTGGGCCCGGTGCTCGGGGAGACGACGCCGCACTTCCCGATCTACCTCGCCTCCGCGCTTCTCGTCGAGGGGATCGCGCTCCTCGCCGTCACCCGGCGGGACCCGCGGCGGCTCGGCGCGATCGCGGGCGCCGCGGTCGGCACGGTCGGGCTCCTCGCCGAGCACGGCTGGACGCAGGTGTGGATGCCGATCCCGTGGCCGGGGGAGATGCTCCCCGAGGCGCTCGCGGTCGGTCTCGTCACCGGCGTCGCCGGCGGTCTGCTCGGCGCGTGGGTGGGCACGGCGCTGCGGGCGCCGCGTGACCGCGTCCTCGGGCGCCCCGTGCGCGGCATCGCCCCTGCGACCGCCACGTGGCCGCGCCGGCTCGCGCTCCCGTCCCTCGCCGCCGTCGCGATCGCGGCCGTCGTCGCCTCCGGCCTCGCGACGAGCGCCCCCGCGGACGTGCGCGCCGACGTGCGCCTCACGGACGTGGCCGGCGGGGAGGGCCGTCACGTCGCCGCCGAGATCAGCGTCTCGCCGGCCGCCGCTGTGCAGGACGCGCGGTGGCTCACCGTCACCGCCTGGCAGGGCGGCGACGAGCTCGTCGTCGACCACCTCGAGGAGGTGCGCCCCGGCGTCTACCGCACGACGGAGCCGATCCCCGTCCACGGCGAGTGGAAGGCGATCCTCCGCTACCACGGCGCCGGCGAGCTCGCGAGCGTGCCGATCTTCCTCCCGCTCGACGAGGCGATCCCGGCGCCCGAGGTCCCGGCGGCCTCGACCTTCTCCCGGCCTTTCGTCTCCGACAAGGAGGTCCTCCAGCGCGAGGCGAAGCCGGATGTCGCGGGCTGGCTCGTCGGCGCCGGGTACGCGGTCGTCCTCGCGATCGCGGCCGCGCTGCTCCTCACGCTCGCGTGGGGCCTCGCCCGGCTCGCCGCCCCGCCCGGCCGCACGCCTCGCGGCCCGCGCGACCGCTCGCCGCGCGCGGGCGAGCGCATCGACGACGGCGCGCTCACCCCGGCCTGATCCGCCACCCCGCCTGACGTTCCTCACGCTCGGCGTGAGGAACGTCAGGGCGGTCGCGTGGAGGTGGCGGTCGATACGGTGGAGGACATGAGCACCGACGCCTCCGCCGCGGCCGCCTCGACCCGCTGGGCGCCCGACCCGGCGCTGCTCGAGCGGTTCGCCGACCTCGTCGTCGGCTTCGGGGCGAACGTGCAGCCGGGCCAGATCGTCGGCATCGGCTCGGAGATCGGGAAGGAGGAGCTCACGCGGGCGCTCGCCGCGAGCGCGTACCGCCACGGCGCGAAGTTCGTCGACGTCACGTACTTCGACCTCCACGTGAAGCGCGCCCGCATCCTCCACGCCGACGAGGAGACCCTCGGCTTCGTGCCCGACTGGTACGGCGAGCGCATCCTCGCCCTCGGCGAGGCGCGCGCCGCCCGCATCGGGCTCACGGGGCCCGTCGCGCCCGGCCTCCTCGACGACCTCGATCCCGCGAGGGTCGGGCGCGACCCGCTCCCGTTCATCAAGGAGTCGGGCCAGGTCGTCAACGAGCGCACGACGAACTGGACCGCCACCCCCTGCCCGTCGCGGCCGTGGGCGCAGCTCGTCCACCCCGACCTCGACCCCGACGAGGCCCACGCGCGCCTGTGGGAGCAGATCGCCCACGTCTGCCGCCTCGACGCCGACGACCCCGTCGCCGCGTGGAAGGAGCGCGCGGACGTCCTCGTCTCCACCGCATCGCGGATGAGCGACGCGCGGTTCGACTCCCTCCACTTCGAGGGCCCCGGCACGGACCTCACGGTCGGCCTGCTGCCGACCTCGACGTGGATGGCGGCCCGCTTCGAGACCGTCGACGGGATCGTCCACATGCCGAACCTCCCGAGCGAGGAGATCTTCACGGCGCCGGATCCCGCGCGGGTCGAGGGCGTCGTGCGCTCGACGAAGCCGCTCGTCGTCGGCGGGGCCATCATCCGCGGCCTCGAGGTCGAGTTCCGCGACGGGAAGGCGGTGCGCATCGACGCCGACGAGGGCGCCGACGTGCTGCGCGGCTACGCGGAGCGCGACGAGGGCGCGAGCCGCCTCGGCGAGGTCGCGCTCGTCGACGGCGACGGCCGCATCGGCGCGCTCGACACCGTCTTCTTCGACACGCTCCTCGACGAGAACGCGGCGAGCCACATCGCGATCGGCTCGGCGTACCGCTTCACCGCCGGCGAGGAGGACCACGACCGCCTCAACGAGTCGCAGATCCACATCGACTTCATGATCGGCGGCCCCGGCGTCGACGTCCACGCGACGCCGCGCGGGGGAGGCGACCGCGTCCCGGTCCTCGTCGACGGGCGCTGGAAGGTGTGAGCGCGCGCCGCGCCGACCCGGCCGCGGTCGAGATCTGGGACGCCCACGCCGGGCGCTACGCCCGGCAGGAGCCGCTCGAGGCCGCTGCCGTCGCGGCCCTCGTGCGCCTCGCCGACCCCGGCCCGCGGGACGTCGTCGTCGACGTCGGGACGGGGACGGGCGTCGTGCCCGCCGCCCTCGCCGCGCTCGACGGGTCGCGGCGCCCCTCGCACGTCCTCGCGCTCGACCGCTCGGAGCGGATGCTCGCCTGCGTCCCCCCGCTCCCCGACGGCTACGAGGTCGAGCGTGCGGAGGCGACCGCGCTGCCGGTGCGCACCGGCTCGGCCGACATCGTCACGTGCGCCTACGTCCTCCAGCTCCTCGACCCGGCCGCACGCGCCGCCGCGCTCGCCGAGGTGCGGCGGGCGCTCGTGCCCGGAGGCCGCGCCGTCGTCTGCACGCCGTGGTCGCCGCGCGCACCGGTCCGCCGCGTGCTCGACGCGCTCGCCCGCGCGCACTCCGGGCGGCTCGGAGGGCTCCGCACGCTCGACCCCGAGCCGGACCTCCACGCCGCGGGCCTCGTCCCGCGACGCCGGGCCCTCGTGCGCCGGGGGTATCCGAGCGTCGTCGTCGAGGCGGTGGCGGAGGACCCCGCGGCGTCCATCGCGTAGCCTCGAAGGCGCGCATGTCCACGCCGACGACCACTTCGACGGCCGCGGTCCGCGAGGCCGCGCGCCGCCGCACCTTCGCGATCATCTCCCACCCCGACGCGGGCAAGACGACGCTCACCGAGAAGCTCCTCCTCTACGGCGGGGCGCTCCGGCAGGCCGGCCAGGTCCAGGCGCGCGGCGGTCGCAAGGCGGCGGTGTCGGACTGGATGGAGATGGAGAAGACCCGCGGCATCTCCGTCACCTCGACCGCGCTGCGCTTCGAGCACGCGGGGACGGTCCTCAACCTCCTCGACACCCCCGGGCACCGCGACTTCAGCGAGGACACGCTCCGCGTCCTCGCCGCCGCCGACAGCGTCGTCGTCCTGCTCGACGCGGCGCGCGGCGTGCAGGAGCAGACCCGCATGCTCTTCGACGTCGCGCGAGCGCGCCGGCTCCCGATGTTCACCTTCGTCAACAAGTTCGACCGGCCCGGCATGGAGCCGCTCGAGATGCTCGACCACATCGAGACCGAGCTCGGCATCACCCCCAGCGCGCTCACGTGGCCGGTCGGGATGGGGCAGGAGTTCGCGGGCATCATCGACCGCTCGGCGGACCGCTTCCTGCGCCTCGACCGCACGCCTCGAGGCGCCCACGAGGTCCCGGAGATCGAGGTCGACCCGGCGACCGCCGCCGAGGAGGAGGGCGAGGCCTGGGCGACCGCGACCGACGAGCTCGAGCTCCTCGAGGGGGCGGGCGCGGCGTTCGACGCCGACGCCTTCCTCTCCGGCGACCTCACGCCCGTCCTCTTCGGGTCGGCGATGTGGAACTTCGGCGTGCGCCAGCTCCTGGAGGCGGTCGTCGGCCGGGCCCCGGCGCCCTCGCCGCGGGCGGACCTCGACGGCGCGCCCGTCCCGCTGGACGGCCCGATGAGCGCGCAGGTCTTCAAGGTCCAGGCGAACACCGACCCCCGCCACCGCGACCGTCTCGCGTTCCTGCGCATCTGCGCGGGCACGTTCGAGCGCGGGATGAAGGTGACGAACCTGCGCAGCGGCCGGCCGCTGCAGCTCAACTTCGCCCACGACGTCTTCGGGCGCGAGCGCGACCAGCTCGACGAGGCGTTCCCCGGGGACGTCATCGGCATCTCCGGCGCGCAGGACGTCCGCGTCGGCGACACGCTGAGCGCCCAGACCGCCGGGACGCCGCTGCCGCCGATCCCGACGCTCGTCCCCGCGCGCTTCGTCACCGCGCGCCCGGTCGACACCGGCAAGCACAAGCAGTTCCGCCGTGGTCTCGACCAGCTCGACGAGGAGGGCGTCGTCCACCTCCTCTCGCGGCGCGGGGACCCCTCGCCGAGCCCCGTCCTCGGGGCGGTCGGCGACCTCCAGTTCGAGGTCTTCGCCCACCGCATGGACGCCGAGTTCGGCTCGCCCGTCCGCCTCGAGCCGCTCGATCTCACGGTCGCGCGGCGCGTCGACGCCGCCGGCGCGGACGCCGTCGTCGACTCGGGCCTGGGGTCGGTCCTCGAGCGCGGTGACGGCACCCTCCTCGCCGCCTTCCCGACGACGTTCCGCCTCGAGCGCTTCGCGCGGGAGCACCCCGACGTGCGCCTCGACAGCGTGCTCGCCGGCGACGTGCCGACGACGTGACGAGGGTCGCGCCGCCGTCGCCGTATCCTCCGAGCACGTGATTTCCATGAACTTCTC
The DNA here is from genome assembly GCF_059438195.1 of Paraconexibacter sp. Lineage (NCBI taxonomy): Bacteria > Bacillati > Actinomycetota > Thermoleophilia > Solirubrobacterales > Paraconexibacteraceae > Paraconexibacter > Paraconexibacter sp. The sequence goes on along the minus strand of NZ_JBLKKY010000003.1, from coordinate 71,747 downwards.
GCGCCGAGGCCCCGCATGAGCGGCCGCCGGCGCCGCCGGGGCGGCCAGCGCCCCCGCACCGGAGCCCCCGCCGACGGCCTCCGCGTCCTCCCGCTCGGCGGGCTCGGCGAGATCGGCAAGAACATGACGGTCGTCGAGCACGGCGGCCGCATCCTCGTCGTCGACGCGGGCGTCCGCTTCCCGACCGCCGAGATGCACGGGATCGACCTCGTCCTCCCGGACTTCTCCTACCTGCGCGAGCGCGCCGACAAGATCGACGCGTTCGTCATCACCCACGGCCACGAGGACCACCTCGGGGCGCTCCCGTGGATCCTGCGCGAGCTCGGCCTCGACGAGCCGCCGCCCGTGTACGGCCGCCGGCTCACGATGGCGATGGCGCAGTCGAAGCTCGACGAGCACAAGCTGAAGAACGTCGCCTGTCGCACGCTCGAGGGTCGTGACACCGCGACCGCCGGCCCGTTCGAGATCGAGCTCGTCCACATGACGCACTCGATCCCCGACGCGGCCGGAGCGCTCATCACGACCCCGACGGGGCCGATCTTCTTCTCCGGCGACTACCGCTTCGACCAGACCCCGGTCGACGGCCGGCCGGCCGACTTCGCCCGGCTCGTCGAGATCGGCGAGGCGGGGCTCCTCCTCCTCTGCGGCGACTCGACGAACGCCGACCGCCACGGGTACGCGCCGTCGGAGTCCGAGATCGGCCCGGCTCTCCACGCCGTCCTCTCCCGCTGCGAGGGGCGCATCATCGTCACGAGCTTCGCCTCGAACATCCACCGCGTCCAGCAGGTCATCAGCACCGCGGAGCGGCTCGACCGCCACGTCTGCCTCCTCGGACGGAGCATGGTGAAGAACGTGAAGATCGGCCGCTCGCTCGGGCTCGTCGACGCCTCGCCGTCGACGATCATCGAGCCGAAGGAGGTCGAGCAGCTCCCCGACGACCGCGTCATCATCATGACGACGGGCTCCCAGGGCGAGCCCCTGTCGGCCCTCACGCGGATGTCCGCCCAGGAGCACCGGCAGATCAGCCTCCGCCGGGGGGACACGGTCGTCTTCAGCGCGACGCCGATCCCCGGCAACGAGCGTGCGATCGAGGAGACGATCGACCGCCTCGTGCGGACGGGCTGCGACGTCATCACGGCGAAGGACGCGCCGATCCACACGAGCGGTCACGGCTACCGCGAGGAGATCAAGCTCCTCCTCAACCTCTGCAAGCCGCGGTACCTCATGCCGGTGCACGGGGACGCGAAGCGCCTCGAGCGCCACGCCGAGCTCGGCCGTGCGGTCGGCATCGCGGAGGACGACGTCTTCGTCGGTGAGAACGGGCTGCCGCTCGACATCGACGCCTCGGGCGCGCGCTTCGGCGACCGCGTCCAGGCGGGCATGGTGCTCGTCGACGGCGTCGAGCTCTCCGACCCGTCGTCCGCCGCGCTGCGCGACCGCTCCGACCTCTCGCGTGACGGCGTCATCTTCGTCGCCGTCACGGTCGCCGAGCAGGACGGCGAGACGCTCGCCCCGCCGGAGATCGTGCTCCGCGGCGTCCCGCTCACGGAGCCGGAGGACGACTTCGTCGAGGCGATGCGCGACGCGGTCGAGGACTCGCTCGACCGGGCCTTCGAGGAGGACGTCCACGAGATCGCGCAGCTCGAGGGGCTCCTCAAGGACGACCTCCAGGCCTTCGTCCACAAGCGCACGAAGCGCCGCCCGATGCTCCTGCCGGTCGTCGTGGAGGTCTGACCCCGCCGGGGCGGTGCCGAACCGGATTCCTCCGTTGGCATGGCCACGGAGGAATCCGGTTCGGCGGGGGAGGATCCTCAAGGCGAGCGCGGGGCCGGCCGATGGAGACCGTGACTCGTTCCCCGCAGGAGGTCCCGATGTCCGCGAGCAGCGTCCACGTCCCGGCCGGCCACGAGATCCACCGCCGTCGCGTCGCGTACCTCGTCGTCCCGCGCGAGCTCGCGCACCTGCGTGGCCCGCTCACGCGCTTCTTCGCGCAGCACGACTCCGTCGAGGTCGTCCTCGACCGCCGGCGCACGGACGGCGAGCGCCGGCGCCGCCGGGATGCGCTCCCCGGCGGCGTCGAGCGCCGCGCCGAGGACCGCCGCTCGGTGCTGCGCGGCATCCCCGTCGGCGCGACGGACCTCGAGCTGCCGCTGCGCGCCCGGCGGCACGCCGACCGGCTGCGGCTCGTCACGCGGGACGTCCCCGTCCACACGCGTGACGAGAGGGTCGACGACCGCGGGTTCGCCGAGGGGGTCCTCCACGGCGACGACCGCGCGGCGGACGAGCTGCGCCTGCGCCATCACGAGCACGTCCACGCGTGCGTCGAGATGCTCGCCGGCCGGCGGCACGCCGACGACCTCACCGACGCCGTCTTCGAGGCGGCGACCGCGGACCTCGCGATGCACCCGGACGAGCGCTACGCCGAGCTCCTCGGCGTCTGGACGGGACGCGTGGTCTTCGGTCGCTGCACCTGAGCTTCGGACGCTGAGACGCTTCCGATCCGTGGACCGTCGCGGCGCCGGGCCGGCGCCGCGACGGCTCACGCGCGAGCGAAGCATCGTCGTGATCCCGAGCAGGGAGGTCCCGATGCATCGCCGTCCGCAGATCCCGCGGCGCCGGCGGCCGGTGGCGCCGCGACCGCGCGTCACCCGTCCGGTCCCGCTCCGGCTGCCGCCGAAGCGCGGCGGTCGCTGAGCGATCTCAGGCCCACACGCCCGCCCGCGGAGGGCGGGCGTGCATGCCTGTCGAGCGGAGAGGGAGGGATTCGAACCCTCGGTACGCTTTCACGCACACACGATTTCCAGTCGTGCCCGTTCGACCGCTCCGGCACCTCTCCGTGGTTCCCGCGGTCGGGACCGGGAAGGGTAGCGGCCTCACTCCCCGAGCGACGCGAGCGACGTGTCCGCATCGTCGCCCGGGATCGCGAAGACGATGTGGTGACGGCTCACCGACACGACGGCGTGCGAGGTGACCGCTCCGCCGCTGAGCGGCTCGACGGTCGCGCCCGTGAGCGTGACGAAATCGCGCTCGGACGCGTTGAGGACGTCCGACGTGCGGCTCCTGTAGCCCTCGGCCGAGAGCGTGATCGTCCCCGAGATCCGATGGCTCGGGGTGATGAGGACGACCTCCTCGCGACGGTGCTGCATCAGCCGGCTCTGAGCGCCTCGAGCGCCTCGTCCCGCGAGGAGACGATGGTGAAGACCTCGTCGAGTCCGGTGATGGAGAAGGTCTTCGCGGTCGTCGGCTCGGTGTTGACGACCGCGACGTCGCCGCCCTCGGGACGCACGCGCTTCACGAGGCCGATGAGCACGCCGAGGGCCGTCGAGTCGAGGAAGCGGGTCGCGCTGAGGTCGACGATGAGACGGCGCGCTCCCCCGTCGACCGCCTTCTGGGCGGCGGCCTTCAGCTCGGGCGCCGTGAAGAGGTCGACCTCGCCCTGGACGGCGACGATCGCGATGCCGTCGTCCCCCTCTTCGACGTCGACCTGGAAGTCGAACGCGTTCGTGCTCACGATGCGGTCCCTCCTCTGGTCTCGTCGCCCACGGCGACGACCAGGTACTCGTTGCCACGACCGCTCGCGCGGACGCCGATGCGCCCGGCGAGCCTGTGAAGGACGTTACCGGCCTCGCCCGTGGACGCGCCGGAGATGAGGCGCTCGGCGCCTCCCGGTCGCAGCGGACCCACGCGGACGTGGAGGACGCCCGGCTCGGCGTCGAGCCGCAGCGCGAGCCGGCCGTCGACCGCCTCGAAGCCGGCGGCCGCGGACAGGGCGTCGGCGACCAGGATCGCGTCGTCGACGCGGTCGAGCGGGAGATCGGCGCGCGCGGCGTAGGCGCCGACCGCGCGCGCGAGGACGGTGGGGAGGAGGGGGCCGAGGGCCACGTCGAGGCGCGCGCCGTCGAGGCGCCGCGCCGCGAGGGCGTCGCCGCTCACGCGGCCACCGAGCCGTCCGAGGGCGAGCTGCTCTCGCGGTCGTCGAGGTCGAAGGTCATGTGGACCTCGGTCGAGCCGTCCTCGCCCGTCCCGAGCTCGAGGGCCGTGCTGAGCGCGGCGATGAGCGGCAGGCCGACGCCGAGCCCCGGCGAGTCGGGCCTCGGCTTCATCCCGCGGCCGTGATCGCGCACGAGGATCTCGAGCGTCCGGTCGTCGCCGACGCTGACCGCGATCTCCAGGGTGCCGTCGTGAGGAGCGTCGGCGTAGGCGTGGACGACGACGTTCGCGCACGCCTCGCTCACCGCGAGCCGGATGTCGTGGAGGACGTCGGGCGGGATCTCGATCGCGTCCGCGACGCCGCCGAGCAGATGGCGGATGACGGCGACGTTCTCCGCCCGCGCGGGCAGCGCGAGATGGAAGTCGCTGGTGTCGCTCGTCATGACCGCAGGGGAGTGGTCCGTCACGTCGGGGGTGTCATCGATCTGAGACACACGCGGCCTCTGATGCGTTCCCGCGCCCCTTGCCCCCGAAACGTGACGACCGGATCGTAATGCGGTCATCTTGCCTGCGGCGAGCGGCGACGCGACATGACCGGAGGTGTCCACCCCTGTTCAGGAGACAGACACTCGATCTGTGCGTCTTGCCCGCCTTTGACCGCCTTGCTGTTCCCTCACGGCCCGCGAAGGTGCTCCCACCGGAAACCGATCGGCGTCTCATGCGACCGAGGAGGGACCATCCAGTGACGAACGTACCGAGCCCCGTCAGCACGTCCGACCCGGCCGAGGCCGAGGCCGAGCTGCTGCGCCGCTACCACCACGACGGTGACCGTCGCGCGCGTGAGGAGCTCGTGGAGCGCATGGTCCCGCTGGTCCGGCACATCGCGCGCCGGTACGCCGATCGCGGGGAGCCGCTCGACGACCTGGTCCAGGTCGGTTGCGTCGGCCTCATCAACGCGATCGATCGCTTCGACCCGGAGCGCGGCGTCCGGCTCTCGACCTTCGCCGCTCCGACGATCGCCGGCGAGATCAAGCGGCACTTCCGCGACCGCGCCTGGAGCGTGCGGGTCCCCCGCGACCTCCAGGAGCTGAGCGCGAAGCTCACGAAGGCCACCGAGCGTCTCGCGGGCGAGAACGGCCGCGCCCCGAGCGTCGCCGAGCTCGCCGTCGCGGTCGAGCGCAGCGAGGAGGACGTGCTCGAGGCCCTCCAGGGCGCCCAGAGCTACACCGCCGCCTCCCTCGACGAGCCTCTCGGGGAGGAGCGGACCCCGCTCGACCTCCTCGGCGGAGAGGACGAGGGCTACGAGCAGGCTGACCGGCGTCTCCTCGTCCTCGACGGCCTAGAGGCCCTCGCCGAGCGCGAGCGCGAGATCGTGAAGCTGCGCTTCTGGGACGGTCTCACGCAGCGGGAGATCGCCGATCACGTGGGCGTCTCCCAGATGCACGTGTCGCGGCTGCTCCGGCGCTCCCTCGCGGAGATGCGGGGCGCCCTCGAGTCGCCGGGCTCGCTGCGACGGGCCGCCGGCGAGACCGGCTGACGACTTCCCCCACGCGACGCGGACGCCCTCCCCCCCGACTCCCCAGGCCGACGCGTCGCGCTCTCGGTGACCGGCCACCCCAGGGAAGGGGTGGCCTTCGCCGTTCTCGGGGCGGTGGGATGAGAAGTCCGTGTGAGACCTGCGTCGCTCCCGCCGGCGCCGGGCACCTTCTCCGAGAAGGACCCAATCCACTCAAGGAGGAAACGTCCATGCTCTCTGCGTTGCTCGCCGTTCTCGTCGCCGCGCTCGTCTACGCGCTGTGCCTCGCGCTCGGTCTTCCGAGCATCGTCGCGATCGTCGCGGCGATCCTCGTGCTCGTCGCGGGTGTCCCGACGGGCGTCTACGGCGGCCGCCGCAGCGTCTGACGCAGAGGGGCCGGCCCGCCGCCGTCTCGGCGGGGCAGCCCCGGGTCAGTCGCGCAGCTCCTCGAGGACGCGCTCACGGAGGAGCGTGAACCCGAGCACCGTCGACACGGACTCGAGGACCTCGGCGGGAACCCCGTCGAGGTCCTCGCGCTCGTCGGCGAGGAGGAGGAGCGCCCCCAGGGTCTCGCCGGCGGCGACGACCGGCACGAGATGCACGTGGAGGCCCTCGGGCGCGCCGACGGCGGCCGCCGCGCGGCCGCCGAGCCACGTCCTCTCGCCTGCTCGCAGCGCCGCGGCGAGCTCCTCGTAGGCGGACACGGTCACCATCGCGGGTCCGAGGAGGCCGCGGCTCGAGCGCCCGAGCACGAGCGCTCCCGTCATGTACGGCGCGATGCCGGCGTCGAGCGCGTCGGTGTGGCGGACGAGGCTGTCGGCCGCCGTGCCGAGCGCCTCGGAGCCGGCCAGGTCCCGCGCCGCGCGGACGACCGCACCGGCGGCCTCCGACCAGCGTCGCTGACGCTCGAGCGTCCCGCGGAGGACGAGGCGCTCCTCTTCGGCGCTGGCCAGCTCCCGGCGCGCACGTCGCTCCCGCGCGGTGTCGATCCCGACGAGCGCGACGAGCGGGGGCCTGCCGGCCTCCTGCGGGAGGCGGTAGGCGATCGCGTTCGCGGTCCCCTGCATGCCGGCCATCCAGTCCGGGTGCTCGCACGCGGCTCCGTACGAGTCACCCGAGAAGAGGCTGCGCAGCACCTCGACGCCGTCGTGCTCGGCGTACCACGGGGCGAGCTCGAGGAGGTCGTCGCCGGGGGACGGCGCACCGGGGCGGGCACGGACGACCGCGTTGACCTCCTGCACGACGAGCGGCTCCGGGCCCGACAGGACGACGATGGCGACCGGGGCGTGCTCCGCGAGCGCGGCGCGCGTCGCGTCGCTCACCCCGGTGGGCGCTGCGTCGCGCGCATCGTCGATCGCCGTCGCGACGGGAACGCCGCGCTCGACGGCGCGCCGGACGGCGACCACGCGCGGGGCGTCGTCGACGAGGTAGCGCCGCGCCCCGCTGCCGACCCGGTGGGGCTGCGGGAAGCCGTGCCGCCGCTCCCACGTCCGCAGCCGCTCCCGGGAGACCCCGGTGATCTGGGCGAACTCCGTCGCGCTGAGCGTGCGCCCGGCCTCCGGCACCGTGCGCCTCTCAGCCGGTCGGGCCGGGGACCCGGAGGACGAGGACGGCGACATCGTCCTGGAGCGCTCCTCCCGCGCGCCGGCGGGCGATCGCCTCGACCTCGGCGGCGACCTGCTCCGCGGACGACGCGCCACCGCCGAGGCCGCGCGCGAGCATCCCCGCGAGGGCCGTCGTCGTGATCGGCGCGCTGCGGTCCGCCTCGGTGACGCCGTCGGTCGCGAGGAGGAGGACGTCGCCCGCCCCCAGCTCGATCCTCGCCTCGGGCCACGTCCCCTCCGCGACGACTCCGAGAAGGGGCCCGTGCGCCCCGATCGCCTCGACGCCGCGGTCGGCGCGGATGACGACGGGAGCGGGGTGCCCCGCGCAGGCGATCTGCACCGTCGCCGGCCCGCCCGGCGCCGAAGGGGGGGTGATGTCCGCCTTCACGGCCGTGAGGAAGCGGTCCGGCTTCTCGGCGAGCAGCACGCCGTTGAGGACGGAGAGCCCGCGCGCCGGCGTGCTGCTGCCGGTCGCCGTCACGCCGCGCAGCGTGTACCGCGCGAGCGCGGTGACGGCGGCGGCCTCCGCGCCCTTCCCGCACACGTCGCCGACGGCGACCGACCAGCCCTTCCCGGAGCGGAACACGTCGTAGAAGTCGCCGCCGACGTCGAGGCTCGTGCCGGCGGGGATGTAGCGGGCCGCGACGTCGAGGTGCGGGATCACCGGAAGCTCGGGAGGGAGGAGGCCGGCCTGGAGGGTCTGCGCGACGTGCTCGCGGTCGGCGTAGAGGAGGGCGTTGTCGACCCAGAGCGCGAGCCGCTGCGCGACGTCGGCGAGATGGCGGGCGTCGTCGCCCTCGGGGCGCTCGTCGGGGGCGAGCCAGCCGAGGACGAGGGCCCCGACGTGCCGGCCGCGGGCGACGAGCGGGAGCGCTCGCGTCGACGGCGCGTCCTCCGGGCGCGGAGGGGCGCCGCTGACGCTCGCCTCGCCGAGCCGCAGGAAGCCGCGGCCGTCGCGCTGCACGACGTCGACCGCGACGGCGTCGGCGAGCTCGTCGCGGAGGAGGGCGACGACCTCCGCGAGCGTGTCCTCGAGGTGGAGCGTCCGCTCCAGCACGGACGAGAGCCGCGCGAGGAAGGACGCCCGCCCGTGGGCGGCCTCGAGCGCTCGGCGGGCGCGCTGCTCGGCGGCGAGGAGCCGCTCGCGCTCGAGGTCGGCCCGTCGCCGCTGCGTGATGTCCCGGGCGACGACGATGACGCGCTGCACGCCACGCGGCCCGCGGAGCGGCTTCGCGGCGACCTCGACCGGGACGTGGACGCCCGCCGAGTTGACGACGATCGTCTCGAACCCCGGTTCGACGTCGGGGAGGTCACCGGCCAGGAGTCGATCGCCGCGGATCTGGATGCGCTCGCGCTCGTCCGGCGGGAGGAGGTCGAGGAGCGAAGGGAGGGCGTAGAGCTCGGCGGCGTCGAGGCCGAGGACGGTCAGGGTCGCTTCATTGGCGTAGACCACCCGGCCGTCCTCGACGAGGATGAACGCCTCGCCGACCTCGCTCTGCGCGCGCAGCAGCGTCTCGTAGAGGTCGCGCTGGGCGCGGAGCGCCTCCTCGGCCTCGCGCCGCTCCGTCACGTCGTTGACGGTCGCCCCGATGCCGAACGGCTCCCCGTCGGCGAGCACCACCGGGAAGTAGCTCACGAGATAGTGCCGGGCCTCGCCGGGCGTGCGTCGGGTCGCGCCGGTGAGCTCGACGTCGACGAGCGACTCGCCGGTGTCGCGGACGCGGCGGAGATCCTGCGCGATCTCCTCGCCGAGCTCCGGGACGATCTCCTCGACGCTGCGGCCGATGTGCTCCTCGGCCGGGACGCCGTTGATCTCGGCGAGCGCGGCGTTCACGCGCACGTAGCGGAGGTCGTCGTCGTAGAAGGCGAGCCCCACGGGGGCGTCGCGGTAGACGGCGTCGAGGAGCGCCTCGGTCTCGGCGACGCGGCGCGCCCGCTCCTCGGCCTGCTTGCGCTCGTGGATGTCGACGCAGCCGCCGACGTAGCCCGCGAAGCGGCCGTCCCCGTCGGCGAGCGGGCGGCCGCGATCGAGGAACCACCGGTCGACGCCGTCGTGGCGGCGCATCCGGTACTCGACCTCGAACTCCGACTGGCGCTCGAGCGCCTGCGTGTAGGCGTCGACGACCCGCGCCCGGTCGTCGTCGTGGACGAGGCTGAGCCACCCGTCCGCGAGCTCCTCCTCGTAGCTGCGGCCGGAGAACGCGAGCCAGCTCTCGTTGACGAACGTGCAGCTGCCGTCCGGGGCGGAGACCCAGAGGAGGACGGGCGCGACGTTCGCGAGCCGGCGGAAGCGCTGCTCTGCGTCCTGGACCGCCGCGCGCGCCGCGACCTGGTCGTCGATGAGGCGTGCGACGCCGGCGAGCCGCACCGGCGTGCCTGCCGCATCGGTGAAGCACCGTCCCACGCCGTACATCCAGTGCACGCTGCCGTCCGGCCAGAGAGTGCGGAACTCGACCTCGTAGGACCCGCGGCGCTCGATCGCGTCGCGGATCATCCGGTCGAGGCGGTCGCGATCCTCGGGATGGACGGTCTCGAGGTAGTCCGCGTAGGAGGCCGGAGCGCCCTCGCCGCCGTGGCTCGCCTCGTGGCCGGACGACCAGCGGATCTCGTCCTCGGCGAGATCCCACTCCCACCAGCCCATGTCGGCGGCGCGGAGCGCGAGGGAGAGGTCGTCGCGACGGCGCGCCGCCTCGTCGGCGGCGATCGCTCCAGACGTGGCGGTCGGCGGTCGGTCGGTCACGGATGTCCGGGCAGACGATACGCGACCGCCGGACGGGCGGCCAAGCGAACGCGACCCGCTGTCGCGCTGCGGACGGATGTCGGCTACGGTCTCGCAAGGGACCTCGGCGACGGGAGGCGTGGGCGATGGGCATCTCGAGGAACGTGTGGGTCGCGACGGCGGCAGCAGCCGCGACGGTCGCTCTCGCGCCGGCGGCGGCGGCCGCGCCGCGGTGGGCGCCTGCGGACGAGGCGACGATCCACCCCGGGGTCCGCACGACGACGGACGGCGCGCGCTGCACCGCGAACTTCGTCTTCCACGGAGGCGGAAAGGTCTACATCGGCCAGGCGGCGCACTGCGCCGGCACCGGGGACGCCACGGACGTCGACGGCTGCGAGGCGGAGTCGCTCCCCGTGGGGACGCGGGTCGACATCGCGGGGGCGAGTCGCGCCGGGCGACTCGCGTACAGCTCCTGGCGCGAGATGAAGACGCGCGGGGAGAACGATCCCGACGCGTGCGCCTTCAACGACTTCGCGCTGGTGGAGATCCACCCCGACGACGTCGACGCCGTGAACCCGAGCGTGCCCTTCTGGGGTGGGCCCACGGGCCTCAACGCCTCCGGCACGCGTCCCACGCATCGCGTCTTCAGCTACGGCGACTCGCCGCTGCGTCAGGGCATCGAGCTGCTCAGGCCGAAGGACGGCGGAAGCCTCGGGACCTCGGGCGGCGGCTGGAACCACTCCGTCTACACCCTCACGCCGGGCGTGCCGGGGGATTCGGGCAGCGCGTTCCTCGACCGCTCGGGGCGGGCGCTCGGCGTCCTCTCGACGCTCGCGATCCTCCCGCTGCCGGCGAGCAACGGGGTGAGCGACCTCCGGCGCGCGCTCGCGTACATGCGCGAGGTCGGCGGTCCGGACGTCGAGCTCGCGCAGGGCACCGAGCGGTTCCGGCCGCGAACGGTCCTCGGGATCCTCTGACGAGCCGCCCGCTTCCGGCCGCCGACGGCCGGAAGCGGCTCGGCCGCCGCGCTCACGCAGAGGCGTGCCTCTGCCGTCGCTCGGCGACGGCAGCCCGCAGCGCGTCCCAGTCGACGTCGCGGAAGTTGTGCATCGGGCAGTACTTCGGCCCGCACATCGAGCAGAACTCGGCGGTCTTGAAGTAGTCGTCGGCCAGCGTCGCGTCGTGCATCGCGCGCGCCGTCTCGGGGTCGACGGCCAGCTCGAACTGGCGGTTCCAGTCGAATGCGAAGCGCGCCTCCGACAGCTCGCGGTCCCAGCTCGCGGCGCGGCGGCTCCCGCGTGCCAGGTCGGCGGCGTGCGCAGCGATGCGGTACGCGATCAGACCCTGCTGGACATCCTGCGCGTCCGGCAGCCCGAGGTGCTCCTTCGGCGTGACGTAGCAGAGCATCGAGGTCCCGTGCCAGCCGACGATCGCCGCGCCGATCGCCGAGGTGATGTGGTCGTAGCCCGGCGCGACGTCGGTCACCAGCGGACCGAGGGTGTAGAAGGGCGCCTCGTGGCAGACCTGCTGCTGGCGGCGGACGTTCATCTCGAGCTGATCCATCGGGACGTGCCCCGGGCCCTCGACCATGACCTGGACGTCGCGCGCCCATGCTCGCTGCGTCAGCTCGCCGAGCGTGTCGAGCTCGGCGAACTGCGCCGCGTCGGAGGCGTCAGCGATCGAGCCGGGCCGCAGGCCGTCGCCCAGCGAGAGGGACACGTCGTGGGCGCGGCAGATCTCCAAGACGTCGTCGAAGGCCTCGTACAGCGGGTTCTCGGCGCGGTGATGGACCATCCACCGCGCGAGCAGCCCGCCGCCGCGCGAGACGATCCCGGTGACCCGGTGCTGGCAGAGCGGGAGGTGCTCGAGGCGAAGTCCCGCGTGGATCGTCATGTAGTCGACGCCCTGGCGGGCCTGGTGCTCGATGACCTCCAGCAGCAGCTCGCCGCTGAGGTCCTCAGGGCGGTCGACGCGTTCGAGCGCCTGGTAGATCGGGACGGTGCCGATCGGCACCGTCGAGCGGGCGAGGATCGCCTCACGCGTCTCGTCGATGCCGCGGCCCGTCGACAGGTCCATCACCGTGTCGGCGCCCCAGCGCTCGGACAGCACGAGCTTGGCGACCTCGTCGTCCAGCGACGAGGTCGTGGGTGAGCTCCCGATGTTCGCGTTGATCTTCACGCGCGCCTTCAGCCCGATCGCCATCGGGTCGAGCGCCCGGTGGCGCACGTTCGCGGGGATGATCATCCTCCCCCGCGCCACCTCCTCGCGGATGAGCTCGGCGGTGAGGTGCTCGCGCTCGGCGACGCGCTCCATCTCCGGCGTGACGACGCCGTCGCGCGCGAGGCGCATCTGCGTGCGGCACTCGGCGTCGGCGGCGAACGGCGTGCGGTGCGGCATGTGGACTCCCTTCGCTGGCATGACCCAGATCAGGTTCGGCGGGTCGGCGCAAGGAAGCGCCCTCTCAGCCCCTCGTTCAGGGACCCCCCGGTGTGTGGTCGATGCCGCCGGACGCTACCGATGTCGCACGTGGTGCGCACGCCCCCGGGCCGCGCCCCGGGGCGCTCAGCGCCCGGTGAAGCGGATCGAGCGCAGGATGACGCGTGCCTCGGCGAGGCGCGCGAGCGAGGGCGATGCCTCGCTGAAGAGCGTCGCGACGTACGTCCGCTCGGGGCCCGATGCGGCGATGACGAGCACGCGGATCGGATCGCCGTCGTCGCTGCGCGCGGCGAGCTCGACGGAGCGCACGCGACGGTCGCCGAAGACCCCTGGCCGTTGCGCGACCTCCGTCGCGTCCTCGTAGGAGTCCTCGATCGCCGCGACGGCGTCCCGCCGCAGGTCAGCGGCGTCGACGACCTCCCCGGGAGAGGAGATCGCGAGGCTCACGTCGTCGCCGGGGCTCGTGAGGACGAGGGACCCCTCGCGGGTCTCGCTCGTCCAGGCCCGCGGGCGGAGGAAGCGGATGCCGAGGTCGTTGTCGACCTGGACGGGGGTCCCGCCCGGGGCGACGACGCTGGCGATCGAGTCCCGGATCCGCTGGTCGGCGGACTCGTCGTCGTCGTCGCCGTCGATGACCACCGACGCGATGAGGATGACGCCGACGGCGGCGAGGACGCCGGCGGGGAGGATCCACGCGAGCCGCCGCGCGAGAGGGCGGTCGCGGACGGCGGCGAGACGCTCGCGGAGCGAGCGCCCGCCGCCGCCGGACCTGCGGCTCACGACACGAGGACGCGGCGCCTCAGGACGAGGCCCGAGCCGACGAGCATGAGGCCGCCGAGGACGAGCGTGAGGAGGTCAGCGCCCGTGAACGCGAGCGAACCCGCCCGACCCTCGGAGTCATCGCTCGCCGACGAGCAGTCCGAGTCGTTCGGGAAGTCCGTCCGACCGTCGCCGTCGTTGTCGATGCCGTCGTCGCACTCGGGGGCGCCGCCGGTCGCGCCGGCGCCGGCCGTCCCGCCGGCCCCGTCGGACTCGGAGTCGTCGCTCGCCGACGTGCAGTCCGGGTCGTCGAGGTCGATGCGACCGTCGCCGTCGTTGTCGACGCCGTCGGAGCACTCGGTCTCGCCGGTGCCCTCGCCGCCGGCACCCGCGGTGCCGTCGCCGTCGTCGTCGCCCGCGCCGGAGGTGCCGTCGTCGCCTCCGTCATCGCCGCCGCCGTTCGTGGGCGGCGCCGGGGGCGTCGGCGGGGTCACCGGCGCCGGAGGCGCGGTCGAGAGCGCCTCGGAGTCGGCCGCGACCGTCTCGAGGAGCGACGTCGTGCCCGCGGCGACCGCGAAGACGGCGAGCGCCTCGCGGACGACCGCCGGCGAGCCGGCGATGAAGCCCGAGTCGAAGCGGTTGCAGACGATCGGGAGGAGCACCGGGATGCCGGTCTCCGTGTCCGGCGTGCCGTCCGCGCAGCCGGGGGCCGGGAGCGGCACGCCGGTGCCGGCGAGCCCGATGACGCTCGAGCTCGAGTCGGCGGCCGGGGGCCGGCCGTCGTTGCAGGCGGCGGTCGTGCTGCTCGCCGCGGCGACATCGGCGAGCGGGCCGTTCGCGACGTTCACGTCCGCCACGGTGCTCGTGCCGGACGAGGTCTGGCAGGTGCCGTCGCTCGCGATCGTGCCGGTCGACTCGGCGACGCCGGCCGTGAGGCCGCCCTCGCCACCGATCTGCGCGTTCGCGACCGAGAACCGGTTCGCGCTGCCGTTGGCCGTCGTCGCCGAGTCGGCAGTGACGAGGCTGAGGCAGATGTTGCGCCCGGAGGCGCTGCAGATCGGGTCGAGCAGCGCCGTCTGGAGCGCGTCGAGCGGGCCGTTCCGGGTCTCACCCGGGTTGGTCTCGACCGCGAGGATCTCCTGCCCGAGAAGGGCCGCGATCGTGATGTGGCCGCGGTAGCTGCCGTCGGCCTGCTGCTCGCCGCGCGACTCGCCGACCTTCACGATCTCGTTCGTCGTCGCCCCGCTGGGGTCGTAGGGCTGCGGGCGCTCGTTGGACGGGTTGATCTTGATGTTCGCGACGCCGCCCTGGCCGTGCGGGTTCGTGCCGTTGAGCGCGGGCGTCGTCTGCGGATCCGCGGTCGGGACGCGCGACTCGGCCTTCTCCTTCGTCGTCGCGCCCTTCACGCGCGAGCCGACGTCACCGAGCGCCTTGCCGACGGAGCTCTTGGGTCCGGCGACGCGCCGGAGCGCCTTGCCGACGGTGCTCTTCGGGCCGACGACCTTGTCCGCGGTCTGCTGCAGACCGTCCTGGAGGTCCTGCTCGACCTGGGCGGCGTCGCTCTGGAGGCCGCCACGCGACGTGTCGGGCGCCGCGACGATGAGGGTGATCGCGAGCAGGAAGATCGCGATCCCTGCGACGACGCCTGGTCGGCGTCGGAGTGCGAACGTCATGAGTGCTCCCCTGCGTAGCTGTCAAGTGCGTCCGGGTCCCGGCCGGACGACGAGGCACGCCCGCGAAGAGCGGCGCTCGTCGCGAGTCCCGTACCCGCCGTCTGCGAGCCTAAACGCCGAGGCGCCACGCTGCAGCCCGATTCGTTGCAAAACCCCCGGATCGGGCTGCGCGAGGCCGGATCAGAGGCCGTACGTCGTCGCGACGATCTCGCGCTGGATCTCGCTCGTCCCGCCGTAGATCGTCGACACGAGCGACTGGCGGACGAGACCTTCCATGTCGTACTCCGTGGCGTAGCCGTAGCCGCCCATCATCTGCATGCCCTCGAGCGCGGTCTTCTTCGCCGTCTCCGTCGCCTTGAGCTTCGCCATCGACGCCTCACGGGGGAACATGGCGCCCGGGTTGGCGTCGACCGCCTGCGCGACGTCGTAGACGAGGAGCCGCGTGCACTCGAGCTCGGTCGCGAGGTCCGCGATGCGGTGCTTGAGGGCCTGGAACGAGCCGATCGGGCGACCGAACTGCTCTCGCTCCTTCACGTAGTCGAGGACGTCGTCGAACGCCCGCTGCGCGATCCCGAGAGCGATCGCGCCGATGATGAGCCGCTCGACGTTGAGGCCGGCCATGAGCTGCATCCAGGCGCCGCCCTCGGTGCCGATGAGGTTCTCGGCGGGGACCTTCACGTCGGTGTAGAAGACGTCGTTGACGATCTCGCCGCCCATCGTCTCGATCGGCCGGATCTCGACGCCCTCGGCGGAGGTGGGGACGTTGAGCATCGTGAGGCCCTCGTGCTTCTTGCCGTCCGCCCCGGTGCGGCAGACGAGGAGGACGTTCTCGGCGAGGTGCGCCTCGCTGATCCAGGTCTTCTGGCCGTTGACGACGTAATGGCCGTTCTCGCGGCTCGCGCGGCACTTGAGGTTGCCGACGTCGGAGCCGGCCTCCGGCTCGCTCATCGCGATCGCCTCGACGTTGCCCTTGACGATGCCGCCGAGGATCTCCTGCTTCTGCTCCTCGCTGCCGAAGCGCTCGTAGGCGCCGGCGACGATCATCGTGACGCCGAAGCCGCCGATCGGCGCGAGGCCGCGCGTCGTCTCCTCGAGGAAGAGGCACATGTCGGTGAGCCCGCCGCCCGAGCCGCCGTACTCCTCGGGGATCGCGACGCTGAGCCAGCCGAGCTCGGCCATCTTCGAGTAGATCTCGGCGTTGTGGTGATGGCGGCCGCGGTCGGTGAGCGCGTCGCGCTGCTCGCGCGTCCCGCACTCGCGGGCGCAGAAGTCGCGGATCGCGGCGACGAAGTCCTGCTGCTCGCTCGTGAGCGTCAACGGCATGGCTCGGTGTCCTCCTGCTCGGGGTGGTCGGCCGGCGTCGGTGCCGAGCCGTCGGGACGCCGCTCCTCGAGGAGCGGCACGACTTCCGCGACGATGTGGAGCATCACGCGGGTGACGAGGGTGTGGGTCTGCTCCCGCGTGAGCCGCCCGCGGAGGAGCCACTCGCGGGTCGAAGCCTCGGCGAGGCTGATCGCGCTGCGGATCGACGCGCGCAGCTCGGGGGAATCGGGGTCGAGGCTGTCGCAGCGGGCGGTGACGAGCTGGGTGAAGCGGTCGCCGACCCCCTCACGGGCCTCCTCGAGGACGTCCTCGACGTCGGGATCGCGGCCGAGGCCCTCCGTGCCGAGCGCGGCGAACCACGTGCTGCGGTTGCGGCGCACCATCTCGAGCCAGCCGTCGATCGTCTCGTCGAGGACGTCCTCGACCGAGCGGCTCGCGAGGTCGCCCTCGGGGATCGGCGGGGGCAGCCGCACCATGGTGCGCACCACCTCGAGGTAGAGGTCCCGCTTCGTTCCGAAGTAGTGGTGGAGGAGCCCGCGCGCGACGCCCGCCTCGCGCGCGATCTCCGTGGTCGAGACGGCGCTGTAGTGGCGGTCGCTGAAGAGGCGTCGCGCGCAGGCGAGGATCTGCTCACGACGCTCGTCGTGCTCCAGGCGGGTCCATCGGGGCTCGGAGGCGGCGCTCGACACCGCGCGAGAAGCTAGCAGTCTTGTTGGCACGCTGCCAAGAAGGGTGGGCTGCGCCGCCGCCGGGCGTGACGGCCGCGCGTCCCGGGTAGCCGAGCGGGGAACCCCAGCTCAAGGAGGACGCCCGTGGGCGACCAGATCCGACAGGCAGAGGACCCCGAGCGGCTCGCCGAGCGCCGGCGCGAGGAGCAGCGCCCCGTGGAGGAAGCGGGCGGCGGCGTCGCCGAGGGCTTCGAGCAGGCCGAGGTCGAGCTCGAGGAGCACGCGAGCCACGGCGACCAGCACAACACGACTCCCATCCTCGGTGACGCGCGCGACGAGGAGGAGCAGTCCGACGCCGTCTACGGGGAGCCGGACGGCGAGACGCCCGCGACGGCGGACCGCCGCGAGCGCGCGCCGGAGGACTGACTACGCCGCCGCGAGGACGGCCGGTCGCGGCGCGACCTCGGCCGTCCGGCGGGCGACGTCGAGCCGGACCTCGCACGAGGACCCGTCGTGGAAGGCGACGGTCGCGTGCCAGAGGCGCCGGTCCGCGCCGAGGGGGGAGAGGTCGGCGACGATGCCGCCTCCGGCGGCCGCGAGAGCCGTCTCGGCGAGAACCTCCCGGGACGGGCCGGCCCGGTGCGGGAGCAGGATGAGCGGGGAACGCATGACGCGCATCCTCCTCTCCGATCCTCAACGGCCCGTACGCGTTCCCTCAAGATCTCCTGAGGACGTCGCGGCGCCTCGTCCTGCGGCGGCCGCCGGCCGCCGGGCACTAGCCTCAGTGGGAGATGCCGTCCGTCGCCCGCGCCGTCGCGATCGCCCTCCTCGCCGCGGCCGCGGGGCTCGCGGCGTGCGGCGGCGACGAGCGGGAGCAGGCGGCGGATCGCGTCGTCACGATCGTGCAGGACGACGCCGAGCTCCTCCACCGCTCGCCGGCCCGCATCGCCGCGACGCTCGACGACCTCCGCGACCTCGGCGTCGACTGGGTGCGCATCACCGCGGGCTGGTCGGTCATCGCGCCCGGGTCGGAAGCGGGGCGGAAGCCGGCCTTCGACGCCGCGGATCCCGCCGCCTATCCGGCCGGGGCGTGGGAGCCGCTCGACCGCGTCGCCCGCCTCACGGCCGACCGCGGGATGCGCCTCGCGATCGACATCGCGTTCTGGGCGCCCCGGTGGGGCGTCGCGCGGCCGGGTCCCCGGCCCGACCGCGAGCGCGACCGCGTCGATCCGGAGGCGTTCGCCGACTTCGCCGAGGCCGTCGCCCGCCGCTACGACGGTGCGGCGGCGTTCACCGTCTGGAACGAGCCGAACCACAACGTCTTCCTCATGCCGCAGTGGGAGCGCGACGCGGGCGGGAGCTGGCGGCCCGCGTCCCCCCACGTCTACCGCGCGATGCTCGAAGCCGCGGTCCCGCGCATCGAGCGTGCGGCTCCGCAGGCCCTCGTCCTCATCGGCGCGACCTCGTCGGTCGGGAGTCCCCGAGGCGACGACCGGGGCGACCGGATGGCTCCGATGACCTTCGTGCGCGAGCTCGCGTGCGTCGACGAGCGCCTCGCTCCGCTCGACCGACCGGAGTGCCGCGGGTTCCGCCCGCTGCCCGGGGACGGCTTCTCGCACCACCCGTACTCGCTCGAGCTCCCGCCCTGGGTCCCCGATCCCCGCCGGGAGAACGTGCGGATGGCCGATCTCGACCGGCTCGGCGTGCTCCTCTCCGAGCTGCACGAGCGCGGGCGCACGCGCCGCCGGCTCCCCCTGTACCTCACCGAGTACGGCTACCAGACGAACCCGCCCGATCCGACCTGGGAGGTCTCGGCCGCCGACCAGGCCCGCTGGCTCCCGGAGGCGGAGCGGATCGCCCGCGCGAGGCCCGACGTCCGGGCCGTCGCGCAGTTCCTCGTCCGCGACCTCCCCGAGCGGCCGGGCGACGATCTGCGGACGCGGTGGCGCGACTACCAGTCCGGGCTGAGGTTCGAGGACGGCCGGGCGAAGCCCGCGCACGCCGCCTTCGCCCTCGGGCTCACCGCGCGCCGGGTCCGGGGCGGCGTGCGCTTCGAGGGCCTCGTGCGGCCGGGTGCGGGACCGCGGGCCGCGCGCATCGCGATCCGCGACGGCGCCGGCGGCTGGCGGACGCTCCGCGACGTGCGCACGGCGCCCGACGGCACCTTCGCGCTCACGGTCGACGCCGATCCCGACCGCACCTACCGCCTCGAGGCGGTCGGCCGCGTGGGCCCGCCGCTCCGCGGCGCGCGAGGGACCGCCGAGGCGCCCACCCGGCTCGCCGAGGTGTCCGGCGCGCCGGCGCGTGGCACCGGTCGGCATGGCGAGTTATTCCGCGACCGTCCCCTCCCCCCGACCCGCCGACGAGGTCTTCAGCTACCTCGCGGACTTCCGCACCGTCGCCGAGTGGGATCCCTCGATCACCGAGTCCACGCGGCTCGACGACACCGGTGGGCCGGGGACCATCGGCGTCGGCGCGCGCTACCGCGTCGTCACGGAGATGGCGGGGCGCGAGCTGCCGATGGAGTACCGGACCGTCGAGCTCGAGCGTCCGGAGCGCATCGTGCTGCGCGGCGAGAACGACTCGGCGGTCTCGATCGACACGATCACGATCGCCGAGCGGGCCGACGGCGGCTGCGACGTCACCTACGAGGCGGACGTCGAGCTGAAGGGCGTGAGGAAGGTCGGCGAGCCGGCGATGCGCGTCGCGCTGCACCGCCTCGGCTCGAAGGCCGAGGAGGGCCTGCGCGAGAAGATCGGCTGACGGCTCACGAGCCCGCCAGTGCGCCCCCGTAGACCTGCCACGCCAGCGCGCTCTTCGCCGTCAGGCTGAGGAGGATGTAGGCGCGCTCGGTGTGGAGCGGGTCGGCCCACCGGCCGACGCGGCGGTAGTGGAGCCACATGTTCACCGCGAAGCCGTTGAAGAGGACGAAGAGCGAGACGAAGATCGCGATGACGAACGTCGGCGCGTCCGCCTCGACGTCGGCGACCGCGAGCTGGATCGCGATCGCGATCCACGGGACCGCGCCCGCGTAGCACCCGCGCCGGAACGACCGCCAGTCGACGGCGCGGCTCCCGGGCGGGTTGCGCTCCTCCATGTCCTTCCCGAACCAGATCATCGCGGCGCAGGCGCCGAAGATCGCGACGAGCGCCGGTGCCTCCGTCGTGCCGGCGAGCATCGCGATGAGGACGACCATGAGCGACGCGCTCACCGCGTACTCGTTCCAGCGCGCGGGGTTGCGGCCCTCGCGGAGCCACCCCTCGTAGCGCGTGCGCAGCGGTCCTCCGACGAGGAGGTGATCGATCGCGGCGAGGGCGAGGAAGGCGGCGACCGCGGGCGCGATCGGCAGGTCGAAGAGCTCGGCGGGGCCGCCTCGCTCCCCGGCGCCCGGAGGTCCCTCGAGGTAGGAGACCTCGACCGGGAGGTCGGCGCCCGAGGCGATGACGAGGAGGATCGCCGCCTGCGCGGCGTGCACGAGCCCGACGCCGAGGTTGAGCCGGCGCAGCCGGCGCGAGGCGTCGGCGCCGACGTCGGCGTGCGCGACGGCGGGCGCCGAAGCGGGGACGGACGACATGTCCCGCCTCCTACCCACGGAAACCCGCGTCGAGACTGACGTTCCTCACGCCAGGCGTGAGGAACGTCAGCGGGGTGGGGTCAGACGGCGGCCGTCGCGAACGACGCCGCGCCGTTGAGGCTGCCGTAGCTGGACGCGGGGGCCGAGACCGCCACGGGGCTCACGTGGCCGGTGATCGTCGGGTCGGCGACGAGTCCGAACGCGCGCAGCACGGCGAGGAGCTCCCGGTGGCCGAACGCCTGGCAGCCCGAGGCGAAGCCGACCTTGCGCGGCGTCCCGTGGACGCAGGCGTGGGCGGCGTAGGCCTGGAGGAGGCCCGTCTGCTTGTAGTTGCACGTGCCGTTGATGACGCAGTGGACCCGGCCGGCGGGACCGCTCGCGTACACCGAGTCGAGCGAGATGTTGATCCGCTGGTTCTCGCGCGGCGGCATCCCCGACTGGACCTCGGCGGCGGTCGCCGCGAGGAACTCCTCCTGCTCGTCGGGCGCCATCGTCGCCGCCTTCTCCGCGACCTGGCCCGCCATGTCGACGACGCCCTGCACGAGCGCGCGGTCGAAGAGGCCGCCCAGGGCGCGGACGTTCGCCACGCGCGGGTCGCGCTTGAACCACACCGGATGGGCGGTCCCGCCCCAGTCGAGCGCGATCGCGAGCTCGTGCTGGCCGGGCACGACGACCTCGTGCGGCTCCGGCGTCCACGGCTGGTACTGGTTCTGCTCGAGGTAGTACCGGGGGGAGAGGAGGTTCGCGAAGATCGTCGCGGTCGAGGCCGTCGTCGGGTAGCCCTTCCAGAGGACGAGCATGTCGAGCGTGTCGAGACCCGGGGTCTCGAGCGCGAGGTTCGCGGCGATCTCGCCCGTCGTGTACATCTGGGCGATGCCGGGCGCGAGCAGGAGCCCCTTCTCGGCGAAGCGCTCCCCCCACTGCTCGTCGCAGACGATGTTCCAGTCCTGCTCGCCCGTCGTGTCGGTGTAGTGGCAGCCCGCGTTGAGGCACGCCTCGACCGTCTGCGGGCCGAGCTTCGAGAACGGCCCCACCATGTTGAGGACGATCTTCGCGCCCGTGAAGAGCTCGGTGAGCGCGTCGACGTCGTGCTCGACGGCGGCGACCTCGTAGTCCGCGGTCTCGATGCCCGGGATCTTGCTCATCGCCTCCTCGAGGCGGCCCGCGTCGCGGCCGGCGGCGACGAAGGGCAGGTTGTACTCCCGGAGGTACTCGCAGACGAGTCGTCCGGTGTATCCGCTGGCGCCGTAGACGACGACCGGCTTCGTGGTGGCCAAGGCTCTCTCCTCCCCAAGGGGATCGTGGACGCGATCGACTCTACGAGCGGCCTCTCCGCGGGTGGGCGTGGGTTTCCCACAAAGCCGGAGCGCTGCGATCGGTGCGAGCGCACGGCGGCGGAGGACCCGAGCGTCCGTTCTCCCTGCGATCGTCGGGTCCGCCGGCGCGAAGGGTGGCGCGCGACCACGGAGGCCGCCTACGCTCGATGCATGAGCGCTGTGCGATCGGTCGGTGTCATCGGAGCGGGCTTCATGGGCTCGGGGATCGCGGAGTCCTGTGCTCGCGCGGGACTCGAGGTCGTCCTGCACGAACCCGACGGGGCTCCGCTCGCGCGCTCGCGCGACGCGATCGGGGCGTCGCTCGACAAGGCGGTCTCGCGCGGCAAGCTCGAGGCCGACGCGGCCGCCGGGGTCCTCGACCGCATCTCGTGGGAGTCCGACCTCGACGCGCTCGGGGGGAGCGAGATCGTCGTGGAGGCGATCATCGAGGAGCCGCGCGTGAAGGGGAAGCTCTTCAAGGAGCTCGACGCGCGGCTGCCCGAGGCGCGGTTCCTGGCGTCGAACACCTCGTCGATCCCGATCGCGGAAATCGCCTCGTGGACCGAGCGTCCGGAGCGCGTCCTCGGCCTCCACTTCTTCAGCCCCGTCCCGGTGATGAGCCTCGTCGAGATCGTCGTCGGCTTCGACACGCGCGAGGACCTCGTCGCGCTCGCCGAGGAGGTCGCGAAGGACATCGGGAAGCACCCGATCATCACGAAGGACCGCTCCGGCTTCATCGTGAACTTCCTCCTCGTCCCGTACCTCATGGCGGCGATCCGGATGTACCAGGACGGGTTCGCGACCCGTGAGGACATCGACGAGGGGATGAAGCGCGGCTGCGGTCACCCGATGGGCCCGCTCGCGCTCGCCGACTTCATCGGCCTCGACGTCCTCTACGCGATCGGCGACGCGCTCTTCGAGGAGTTCAAGGCCCCGCAGTACGCGCCCCCGCCGCTGCTCAAGCGCATGGTCGTCTCGGGCCACCACGGCCGCAAGACCGGCCGCGGGTTCTACGAGTACGCGCCGCAGCGCTCGCCCGCCGCGGCCTGACGTCCTCGCGCCGCGACGGCCCGCCGAGAGCGGGGCGGCGCTAACGTCCGGGCGTGAGCATCACCGCGCCCGGTCGCACCGAGGGGCCCGCCTCCCCGTCCGACGCGCCACCGGCGCATCGCCGGTGGGCCGACCGCCTGCGGCCGCTCGCACTGCCCGCCGCGGGCGGCGCGGTCGCCTCGCTCGTGCTCCCGCCCTTCGACGTCGTGCCCGCGCACTTCGTCGGCCTCGCGATGCTCGCGCTGTCGCTGGCGAGCGCGACCTCGGTCCGCGGCGCCGCGGCGCGCGGCCTCGCGTTCGGCTTCGTCGGCGATCTCATCGGCTTCCGCTTCGTCGTCGAGACGGTCGACCGCTTCGGGAACACCGGCCCGGTCGTCGGCGTCCTCGCGCTCGTCGTCCTCGCGCTCTTCCAGGGGCTCGCGTGGGCCGGCTGCGGCGCGCTCGCACACGCGCTCCGCGTGCGCCTCGCCGTGCCTCTGCCGCTCGCGTTCGCCTCCGGCGTCTTCGTCGCGGGCACGGCGCCCGGCGTGTTCGTCTGGACGCCCGCGAGCCTCGTCGCGCCGCTGCGCCCCGAGCTCGTGCAGCTCGCCGACCTCATCGGCGAGCGCGGGGTGTCGTTCGTCTTCGCGCTCGCCGTCGGGCTCGTCGTCCAGGCGGTCCTCGCCGCGCGCGCCGGACGGCCGCGCGGGCGGGATGCCCTGCGCCCGGTCGCCGTCCCCGTGCTCGCCGGGCTCCTCGTCCTCGTCGCCCTCGACGTCTCCGGGCGAGCGCGGATGGACGCGGTGGCCGACCGCGAGAACGCGGGCAGCGTCCGCCTCGCGCTCCTCGACTCGGCCGCGCCGCCGAAGCGCACGCCCGACGAAGCGGAGCAGCGCCGGCGCCTCGACGTGCTCCGCGGCCTGTCGACGCGTGCGGAGGCGATGGGCGCCGACCTCGTCGTCTGGCCCGAGGGGGCCTATCCGATCGCGGTCGACCGCGACGCGCGGCGCATCGACCCGCGCGAGGAGCAGCCCGTCGACGCGGGGACGCGCGTCCCGCGGCTCATCGGGCTGCGGACCGTCGACGAGGATCGCCGCCGCTACAACTCGGCGACGATCGTCTCGCCCGACGGCGTGCTCCAGGACCCGTACGACAAGATCCAGCTCATCTGGGTCGGGGAGACCGTCCCCGGCTCGTCCGTCTTCCCCTTCCTCAACGACGTCTTCGGGCGCACCGGTCTCATGACGGCGGGGGAGGAGCCGACGCCTCTCACCCTCGAGCGCGCGGGTGCCCCGGACGTCCGGCTCGCCACCCTCATCTGCTACGAGGACGTCGGGCCGTCGGTCGCCCGCCGCGCCGCCGAGGACCTCAACCCGCAGCTCCTCGTGAACATCACGAACGACGCGTGGTTCGTCGGCACCGACGCCCCCGAGCTCCAGGCCCGTCTCGC
This sequence comes from Paraconexibacter sp., assembly GCF_059438195.1. NCBI lineage: Bacteria > Bacillati > Actinomycetota > Thermoleophilia > Solirubrobacterales > Paraconexibacteraceae > Paraconexibacter > Paraconexibacter sp. The sequence goes on along the minus strand of NZ_JBLKKY010000003.1, from coordinate 47,750 downwards.
CGTCATGCGCGCCGTCGAGACCCGCACGGGCCTCGTCCGCGCCGTCAACGGCGGGAACAGCGGCTGGGTCGACGCGACCGGGCGGATCCGCGTCCGGCAGGCCGAGCCCGGACCGTCGATCACGATGGCGGAGCCGGTCCTGCGTACGGCGGGCGCCGGGCGCACGCCGTACGTCCGCTTCGGCGACGCGCCGATGTGGATCCTCCTCGGGGTGATCGCGCTCGGGTCGGCGGCGGTGCGCCGCCGGACCGTCAGCGATCGAGCGGCGCGCCGCTGAGGTCGCGCGACGCGCCCGGGCCGGACGCGTCGTCGTCGGCGGCTTCGTCGGCGAGGCGCGCGCGGAGCGCCTCGAGCGGCATCGGGTGCCCGAGGTGGTAGCCCTGGCCGAGGTGCACGCCGAGTGCCCGGATCTGCTCGACCGTCGCCTGCGACCCGACGTGCTCGGCGACCGTGAGGCTCCCTGCCCCGCGGGCGATCTCGACGATCGCCCGGACGATGTCGCGGTCGAGGGCGGCCGTCGTCGCCGACCGCACGAACTCGCCGTCGATCTTGAGGACGTCGAAGGGCAGGTGCTTCAGGTAGTAGAAAGATCCGAACCCCGCCCCGAAGTCGTCGAGCGCGAGGCGCCCGCCGAGCTCGCGCAGCCGCCGGGCGAAGGCCTGGGCCTGGGGGATGTCCCTCACCGCCGCGGTCTCGGTGAGCTCGACGAGGAGATGGCCCGGTGCCGCACCGTCGGCGGTGATGATCCGCTCCATGTCCGTGAGGAACGTCGGGTCCGCGATCGAGTGGGCGGAGACGTTCACGGACATGACGACGTCGCGCTCGTCGCCGTGAAGGGTCGCGAGGTCGAGGACCGCCCGCTCGAGCACCCAGCGGTCGAGCCGCGGGGCGAGCCCGTAGCGCTCGGCGATGGAGAGGAACGCGCTCGGGGCGACGAGGTCGCCGTCGGGCTGGCGGAGACGCACGAGGGCCTCGACGGCCGCGGTGCGCCCGGTGGCGAGGTCGACGATCGGCTGGTAGTGCAGCGTGAGCGAGCCGGTGTCGAGCGCCTCGTGGAGGCGCTGCATCCACGAGAGCCTGGCCTCCGTGCGGGCGGTCTCGTGCGGCCCCGGCGCATAGACGACCGCTCGGTCGCGGCCGGCGTCCTTCGCGTCGTAGAGGGCGAGGTCCGCGCGGACGAGGAGGTCCTCGCCGACGATCTCGTCCCCGCCGGTGACGAGCGCGAGCCCGATGCTCGCGGTGATCGGCCGCGACCGTGACCGGTGGGGGACGACGGTGCCGCGGACGACGTCGAGGAGGTCCTCCGCGACGCCCGCCGCCTCGTCGGCGTCGACCTCGGGCAGCAGCACCGCGAACTCGTCGCCTCCGAGGCGGGCGAGGACGTCCGAGTCGCGCAGCCGGGTCTTCAGCCGGTGGGCGACCTCGATGATGAGGCGGTCGCCGGCGCTGTGGCCGAGGGTGTCGTTCACGGCCTTGAAGTGGTCGAGGTCGAGCATGAGGACGGCGCCGCGGTCGCCGTAGCGAAGGACGCGGGCGGCCTGCCGGTCGAGCTCCTCGCCGAAGGCCCGCCGGTTGAGCAGCCCGGTGAGCGGGTCGTGGTTGGCGAGGTGCTGGAGGCGCTGCTCGTAGGCGCGGCGCTCCGTCACGTCCTGCACCTGGACGAGGAGCGCGGAGACGTCGTCCCCGCGTTCGTGCATCGCGGTGACCGTCGTCGCTGCCCAGCGCACCGTCCCGTCCGAGGTGAGGAGGCGCTGCTCGGCCTCCAGGCTGTGGTCGCCGAGGCCGTGCGCGAGCTGGAGCACGTCCGGCGCGTCCTCGGGGTGGACGACGTCGGAGAGGGGCCGGCCGACGAGGACGTCGCGGGGGTATCCCGTGAGAGCGCCGAGGGCTTCGTTGACGCGCACGACGCGCCCGTCGAGCCCGACGATCGCCATCCCGATCGGCGCCTGCTCGAACGCGGAGACGAACTGGGTCTCGGCGAGCGCGCGGCGGCGCGCCTCGTGCTCGCCGACGGCGACCGCGACCCGCTCCCGTCGCGAGGCGCCGAGGAGGAGGAGCGCGACGAGCATCGTCACCGTCGCGCCGCCCACCCCGATGAGGACGACGCCGGTGACGTCGGGCGACGCCCCGGTGACGGCGATCTCGAGTCGGCGTCCCGCGATCCGGACGCTGCGGATCACGGGGTCGTCGGGCGTCTCGGTGGCGGCGAAGACGTTCGACCCCTCGCGGACCGAGAACTCGACGTCCGGCCCGAGGATGCGCTCGACCTCGGCGACGATCGCCGCGGTCCGGTAGCTGCCGACCATGAAGCCGACGAGCCCCTCGGCGCGCTCGGCGGGGGTGCCCGGCGTCTCCGGCGTCGTGTACACGGGCGTGTAGGCGACGATCCCCCGGCCGCCTCTCCCGACGAGGTCGACGGGCTCGGTGAGCTGGGTCCGACCCATCCACACCGCGCGCGTGAGCGTGGCACGCCGTCGCGGCTCGGCGGCGAGGTCGACCCCGAGCCCTGCCGTCGAGCCGTCGCGGAAGGCGACGAGGACAGGCACGACGTACCGCTCCCGGCGGGGGGCCGGCCGGAGGTCGCCGGTCCGGGCGAGCTCGCGGAAGGTCGCCCCGAGGGCGCCCTCGACGTCGGCGCGCTCGGAGTCGCGGACGACGCGGGCGAACCCCGCGCCGTAGAGCGAGCGCTGGTCGAAGAGGCGCGCGCGGAGGTTGTCCCAGTTCTCGGCGCGGAGGGCCCTCGCGTTCTCCTCGCGCTCCACGCTGAGGATCGCGGCGGCGTCCTCGAGTCGGGTCGTCGTCGTCTCGATCGTCGACCGCATCGCGGCCACGGCCTGCGCCGCGCGCTGCGCGCCGATCTCGTCGGCGTCCTCGATGGCGTGATCGAGACTGAGCCCGGCGACGACGACCGTCGCGACGAGGAGGATCGCGACGACGGAAGCGGTGATGACGCCGCGGACGAACCCGCGTCGTCCGGACTCCTCGGGCCGCCGCATCCGAGAGACGGTACGCCACGGATGAGCGTCGCCGCCCGAACTCGACGGATGTCGGAGCGGCCGGGGCGCTCCGCCGCGAGGCCGAGCAGGCCGGCGGTCTTGCGGAGAACTACCGAGAGCTCGGCGGTGCTCGCCGGATGGCGTCGGCGGCGGCGGATGGGACCGTCGTCACACCCCGTTCCCCACCCGGAGCCGACGATGCCGACGACCGCCATCCCCGACGCGCCTGCCCGCCGCGGGGCCCCGACCCTCGCCGCCGACCTCGAGCGCCGTCGCCTCGTCGTCCGCGAGCGGCGGCTCGACCACGTCGTCAGGGCTCTGCGCGTCGAGCGGCGGGTCCGTCCGCGCCCGGGCGCCGCCCGGCCGGGACTCGAGCGGGCGCTCGACGACATGAGCCGCCAGCTCGACGAGACGCGGAGCCGCCTCGCGCACCTGCGGGCGCACACGCACCGCCGCACCATCGACACCGACTGACAGGAGAACCCCCGTGTCCACCGCCACGCTCCCCGAGCTCCGCACCGTCCTCGCGAAGGACGCGATGCACAGCCCGGTCGCCGCCGTCGGGCCTCAGACGGAGCTCACCGAGGTCGCCGCGATCATGGGCGCGCGCCGCATCCACTGCGTCGTCGTCGAGGGCATCCGCCCGACCTCCGCCGGAGAGCGCCTCGTGTGGGGGGTCGTCTCGGATCTCGACCTCGTCCGCGGCGCGCTCGAGCAGACGACGCCGACCGCCGGCTCGATGGCCTCGACCGAGGCGCTCTGCGTCGACGTGGGCGACGAGCTCGGTGACGTCGCGACGGCGCTCATCGCGCACGAGGTCACCCACGCGGTCGTCATCGACGACGACGAGCCGGTCGGCGTCATCTCGACGCTCGACATCGCCTCCGCGATCGGAGGCTGAGCCCGGGGCGGCGTGGGGGCCGGCGACCGGCCCCTCAATCGCCGTCGAGCAGCCCGTGGTCGAGCGCGTAGCGCACGAGCTCGGCCCGGGTGGAGCGGCCCAGCTTCTGCTGGACGTGCGCCCGGTGGGTCTCGACGGTCCGCACGGAGAGGTAGAGACGCTCCCCGATCTCGGCGTTCGTGTGCCCGAGCGCGATGAGCCGGAGCACCTCGACCTCCCGGGGTGAGAGGTCGTCCGGGGGACCGCTGGGCTCCTCGGGCGTCGCCGCCATCCGCGCCCCGAGCGCCGGGTTGAGGTAGGTGCCGCCCTCCGAGGCGCGTCGCACGGCCTCCACGAGCTCGTCGTCGGCGGCCTCCTTGAGGACGTAGCCGAGCGCGCCGGCCCGGAGCGCGCGACGCGCGTACTCGGGGTCGTCCTGCATCGTGAGGATGACCGTCCTCGTGTTCGGCGAGGTGTCCTTCGTCGACGGGAGGGCCTCGAGCGACGAGCGCTCGCCCGGCATGTTGAGGTCCAGCACGAGGACGTCGGGCTTGTGCCCGAGCACCGCGCGCATCGCGGAGTCGACGTCGGCGGCCTCGGCGACGACCTCGAAGTCCTCCTCGGCGTCGAGCAGCATCCGGAGGCCGGCGCGGACGACGCCGTGATCGTCGGCGAGCACGATGCGGATCGGGGTCACGGACGCGGAGCCTACGCGACGCCCCGGACGCGCGCACGGCGCTGGGGGCGCCGACCAGCCGTTTCGTGCGTCGCTTGCCGCGGACGAGCTCGTCGCGCAAGAATGGTGGGGTGAGCGACACGCCCACGCAATCCGCTCCGGACGACGCGGAGCGGCTCCGACACCTCGTCGACGTCGGTCGATCCCTCACGTCCGAGCTCGACCTCGACGTCCTCCTTCGTCGCATCCTCGAGACCGGCCGCTCGCTGACCGGCGCCCGCTTCGCCGCTCTCGGGGTGCTCGACGCGGAGCGCCGGTCGCTCGCCGAGTTCATCACGCTCGGCGAGGAGCCCGGGGTCCACGACGCGATCGGGCATCTCCCGCGCGGCCGGGGGATCCTCGGCCTCCTCATCGACGAGCCCGTCCCGATCCGGCTCCACGACGTCTCCCAGCACGCGCGCTCGTACGGATTCCCGCCGGGGCACCCGCCGATGAGCAACTTCCTCGGGGCGCCGATCGTCATCCGCGGCGAGGCGTGGGGCAACCTCTACCTCACCGAGAAGGAGGGCGCCGACGACTTCGACGACGGCGACCTCGAGTCGATCGTCGTCCTCGCCCAGTGGGCGGCGATCGCGATCGACAACGCCCGCCTGTTCCGCACCTCAGAGGGCCGCCGCGTGGAGCTCGAGCAGGCGGTTCGCGGGCTCGAGGCCTCGCGCGACATCGCGCTCGCGCTCGGCGGCGAGACCGATCTGAGCCGCGTCCTCGAGCTCATCACGAAGCGCGCCCGCGCGCTCGTCGACGCGGATGCCCTGCTCATCTGGCTCGAGGACGCGGGCATGCTCAAGCTCGCCGCCCACGCCGGCGCCGTCGTGCGGCCCATGGGCGCGGAGCTGCCCGCCGAAGCCTCGACGACCGGCGAGGCGCTGCGCACGGGGCGCTCCCTCCGCGTCGACGACGTCCCCGGCACCCTCATCGAGGACCCGCAGCGCTTCGGGCTCGCCGCCGCGCGGACGGCGCTCATGGTGCCGCTCATGTTCCGCGGCCGGGCGCTCGGCGTCCTCTCCGCGTTCGACCGCCTCGGGACCGAGCACGGCTTCACCGACGCCGACGAGCGCGACCTCCGCACCTTCGCGGCGAGCGCCGCGACGGCCGTCGCGACCGCACGCAGCGTCGAGGCGCAGCGCCTCCGCGACTCGATCGCCGCCGCGGAGGGCGAGCGCGCGCGCTGGGCCCGCGACCTCCACGACGAGACCCTCCAGGGGCTCGGCGCGATCAAGCTCGCGCTCTCCTCGGCTCTCAGGTCGCACGGCGGCACGGCGCGCGAGCCCGTCGAGGGCGCCGTGGAGCAGCTCGAGGCCGAGATCGCGTCGCTGCGGCGGATCATCGCGGACCTCCGCCCGCCCGCCCTCGACGAGCTCGGGCTCGAGCCCGCCCTGCGCTCTCTCGCCGAGCTCGTCGGCGCGCGCCACGAGCTCGACATCGAGCTCGACCTCCGCCATGGCGACAGCCGCCTCGATCCGGAGCTCGAGACGATCGCCTACCGGATCGCGCAGGAGGCGCTCACGAACGTCGTCAAGCACGCGGGAGCGAGCCGCGCCCGCGTGGGGCTGCGCTCGGAGGGCCGCGTGCTCGAGCTCGAGGTCCGCGACGACGGCCGCGGACTCGAGGACGTCGACCTCGCGAACGCCGGCGGCTACGGGGTCGCGGGCATGCGCGAGCGCGCCGACCTCGGCGGGGGCCGCCTGTCGCTGAGCGGCGCCCCCGGGGAGGGGACGCGGCTCGTCCTCACGCTCCCGCTCGAGGATCCGATCCCGGGCGCTCCGTAAGCTCCGTCGGGCAAGGGCGCCGTCCGCGCCGGCGCGACACCCGTCACACGAGAGGCACCATGACCGAGACCGACCGCATCGCACCGCGCCGCGTCGTCGTCGTGGGCGGGGGCATCGCCGCGCTCGAGGCGGTCCTCGCCCTCCACCGCCTCGCGGAGGGCCGGCTCGACCTCACGCTCGTCGCGCCGGACGACGAGGTCGTCCTGCGCCCGCTCACCGTCGCCCACCCGTTCGCGCGCGGCGGCGTGACGCCGCTCGGGCTCGCCGACGTCATGGCCGAGCACTCCGGGGCCTTCGTACGCGGGGCGGCTCGCGCGGTCGACGCCGACGCCCGCGAGCTCGTCCTCGACGACGGGTCGCGGCTCTCGTACGAGGCCCTCCTCCTCGCGCCCGGCGCGATCGCCGTCCCCGCCTTCGACCACGTGACGACGTTCGGCCACGACCCCGACGCGATGGGCGGCGTCCTCCGCGACCTCGAGGAGGGCTATTCGCGCTCGGTCGCCTTCGTCGTCCACCGCGGCACGGGATGGCCGCTGCCGATCTACGAGCTCGCCCTCATGACCGCCGAGCAGATCCGCGGCATGGGCATCGACCACGCGCAGCTCCACCTCGTCACGCCGGAGACGGCGCCGCTCGACGTGTTCGGGCGCGAGGCGAGCGTCGAGGTCGCCTCGCTGCTCGACGCGGCGGGGATCTCGCTCCACAGCGGCGTCAGCGTCCGCGTCCTTCCGGGCGGCAGGATCGAGACCGGGTTCTCGCCCGACCTCGTCGTCGACCGCGTCGTGGCGCTCCCCGAGCTGCACGGGCCCGAGATCGAGGGCCTCCCGACGAACGACCGCGGCTTCGTCGAAGTGGACGACGTCGGCCGGGTGAAGGGCCTCGACGGCGTCTACGCGGTCGGGGACGTCACGGCGCGCCCGGTGAAGCAGGGTGGGCTCGCCTGCCAGCAGGCCGACGTCGCCGCCGCGCACATCGCGGCGGCGGCCGGGGCGCAGGTCGAGGTGCCGCCGCTCCCCCAGGTGCTCCGGGGCCGGCTCCTCACCGGGGGAGAGGACCGCTTCCTGCGCCGGGAGCCCGGCGACCTGCGCGGCGAGGCGGCCGGTGAGCCGCTCTGGTGGCCGCCCGCGAAGGTGAGCGGCCGCCACCTCGCGCCCTACCTCGAGGAGAAGGGCATCATCCGGCTGCCGCTCCGCGCGCCCGCGACCCCTCCGGGCATCGACGTCGGCCTCCCCCTCGACGAGCGGTAGCGGCGCGGCGCCGGGGCCGCGGGCGATGGGCTCCGCGCGGCCGGCGCACTTCCGTAGGAATCCGCAGCGCCTCGCGCGTCGCTCCGCAGCAGGAGCACGGGGCGGGCCGGATTCCGGGCCCACGCGGCCGTCGTACCTTGGCCGCCATGGATGTCCTCGACCTCGCGCGGCTGCAGTTCAGCAGCACCACGCTCTTCCACTTCATCTTCGTCCCGCTCTCCATCGGGCTCGCGATGTGGGTCGCGATCTGCCAGACCGCGCACTACCGCACCGGCAAGGAGGAATGGGACCGGGCGGCCCGCTTCTGGGGGAAGCTCTTCCTCGTCTCGTTCGCCCTCGGCGTCGCGACCGGCATCGTCCAGGAGTTCCAGTTCGGCATGAACTGGTCGGGCTACTCGCGCTACGTCGGCGACGTCTTCGGCGCTCCGCTCGCGATGGAGGCGCTCGTCGCGTTCTTCCTCGAGTCGACGTTCCTCGGCCTCTGGATCTTCGGCCGCGGCCGGCTCTCCCCGAAGCTCCACCTCGGCGCGATCTGGATGGTCGCGATCGGCTCGATGATGTCCGCGTACTTCATCCTCGCCGCGAACTCCTGGATGCAGCGCCCGGTCGGCTACGAGATCAACGAGACGACCGGCCGCGCCGAGATGACCTCGATCTGGGAGGTCCTCACGAACACGACGACGCTCTGGGCCTTCCCGCACACGATCCTCGCGGCCTGGGCGACCGGGGCGATGGTCGTCGTCGCGGTCTCCGCGTGGCACCTGCGCAAGGGGACCCACGCGATGATGATGGGCAAGTCGCTGCGCATCGGCCTCGCCGTCGCGCTCGTCGCGACGACCGCGACCGCGGGCATCGGCCACTTCCAGGGGATGCACCTCGTCGACGAGCAGCCGATGAAGATGGCGGCCGCCGAGGCGCTCTTCGAGACGAAGGAGCCGGCGCCGTTCTCGATCTTCGCGACCGGCGACTGGACGCCGAACCCCGAGCGCACGAACGTCGACATCCAGATCCCGAAGCTCCTCTCGTTCCTCGCGCAGGGCAACTTCACCGAGGAGGTCCAGGGGATCAACGACCTCAACGAGCAGTACCGCGCGCAGTACGGCCCCGGTGACTACGCACCGGTCGTCGGCGCCACCTACTGGTCCTTCCGGATCATGATCGGCGCCGGCACGGTCATCATCCTCCTCGCCGGCTGGCTGCTGTGGCGGATGCGGAAGGTCGCGCCGGGCGGCATCGGCGCTCGCTGGCTCGCGCTTCTCGTCCCCGCCGCCGCGCTCCCGTTCGTCGCGAACTTCGCGGGCTGGATCTTCACGGAGATGGGTCGCCAGCCGTGGGTCGTCCAGGGGCTCCTCAAGACGGAGGACGCGATCTCGCCGTCGACGTCCGCGCTCGAGGTCGGCCTCACGCTCGTCGGCTTCACCCTCATCTACACGATCCTCGGGATCATCGGCTACCGGCTCTTCGCCCGCCTCGCCCGCAAGGGCCCGGACGAGCCCGGCAGCGCCGAGGACACCGAGGCCTCCTCCTCCGACCTCGCTCTCGCCTACTAGGAGCACCCTCGCATGACGACTCTCGAGATCATCTGGTTCCTGCTCATCTGCGTCCTCTGGTCGGGGTACTTCGTCCTCGAGGGCTTCGACTTCGGCGTCGGCGCGATGCTCCGCAAGCTCGGGCGCACGCGCGAGGAGCGCCGTGACCTGCTCCACACCTTCGGGCCCGTCTGGGACGGCAACGAGGTGTGGCTGCTCACCGCGGGCGGCGCGACGTTCGCCGCGTTCCCCGAGTGGTACGCGACGCTCTTCAGCGGCTTCTACCTCCCTCTCTTCCTCATCCTCCTCGGCCTCATCGTCCGCAACGTCGGGCTCGAGCTGTGGGCGAAGGACGACCGGCCCGAGTGGCGCGACCGCTGGGAGTGGGCGATCATCGCCGGCTCCGCGATCCCCGCCTTCCTCTGGGGCGTCGCCTGGGCGAACATCGTGAAGGGCGTCCCGCTCGACTCCAGCGGCGAGTACGTCGGCGGCTTCTTCGGGCTCCTCAACCCGTACGCGCTGCTCGGCGGCGCTGTCACGCTCGTCCTCTTCCTCGCGCACGGTGCGCTCTTCCTCCAGCTCCGCACGCAGGGCGTCCTCCACGAGCGGGCGCAGGCGGCCGCGAAGCGCCTCACGATCGGCGCCCTCGGCGTCGGCGCCGCGTTCGTCGTGTGGACCGCGCTGCGCCAGGCGGGCGCCGACGGCGTCGAGGTCGTCTCGGTGCTCCTCCTCGGCGCGGCCGTCGCGGCCCTCGCCGTCGGAGCCCGCAGCGCGTTCTCCCGCCCCGGGGTCGCCTTCGGCGTGAGCGCGGCCGGCATCGTGCTCCTCTTCGCCGGCCTCTGGTCCGAGCTCTACCCGGCGGCGATGGTCTCCTCGGGGCCCGGTCCCGATCTGGCGCTCGCCGAGGCGGCGTCGTCGGCCTACACGCTCAAGGTGATGACGGTCGTCGCGGTCCTCATGGTCCCGATCGTCCTCCTCTACCAGGGCTGGACGTACTGGGTCTTCCGCCGCCGCGTCGGCGGGCCGGAGGCGGTCACCGGCGACACGCCGCTCGACGCGCTGCCGGGATCCCACGGTCACGGCGAGGCCTCGACCCCGGCAGGCGGCTGACGTGCGGGCGACCGAGCGCCGCCTCCTGCGCGAGGGGCGCGCGGCGCGCGGCGCGGTCGCGACGATCGGAGGCCTCGGCGTCGTCGCCGCAGGCCTCATCGTCGCGCAGGCGCTGCTCCTCGCGCACCTCCTCGCCGAGGGCTTCCTCGGCGGCCGCGAGGTCGGGACGCTCGTGCCGACGATCGTGGCGCTCGCCGGCGTCGTCGCGGCCCGCGCGGTCGTCACCGGCGGCTTCGAGCTCGCGGGCCGCCTCGGTGCGCTGCGCGTGCTCTCCGAGCTGCGCGGGCGTCTCGGCGCCCATCTCCTCGGCGGCGCGCCGAACGCCGCCGCCGGGGAGCGCAGCGGCGAGCTCGCGACCGTCGCGGTGCAGGGCGTCGACGCGCTCGAAGCGTGGTTCGCGCGCTACCTGCCGCAGGTCGTCCTCAGCGCGACCGTGCCGCTCGCGATCCTCGCGTTCGTGCTCCCGCACAACCTCGCCGCCGGGCTCATCCTCCTCGTCACGATCCCGGTCCTCATCGTCTTCCTCGCGCTCGTCGGCCTCGCGGCGCGCGTGAAGGTCCGCGCTCGATGGGACGCCCTCCAGGTCCTGGGCGCGCACTTCGCCGACGTCGTGCGCGGCCTGCCGACCCTGCGGGCGCATCGCCGCGAGCACGCGCAGGAGGAGACGATCGCCGCGATCGGCGAGCGGTACCGGGCCGAGACGATGTCGACCCTGCGGGTCGCCTTCCTCTCCGCGTTCGTCCTCGAGCTCGGCGCGACGATCGGGACGGCGCTCGTCGCGGCGACCGTCGGGATCCAGCTCGTCCACGGCCACGTCGGGCTCGAGACGGGACTCGCGGTCCTCCTCCTCTGCCCCGAGCTCTACGCGCCCATCCGCGCGATGGGGCAGCAGCACCACGCGGCGGAAGAGGGCACAGCGGCCGCCGAGCGGCTCTACGAGGTCCTCGACCGGCCGACCGTCGTCACCCGGCCGCAGCGACCGGCGCCCGCGCCGTCGCCGCTCGCGGCTCCGGTCCGCCTCTGCGGCGTCCGCTACGCGCATCCGACGCGGGAGGGTGACGTCCTCCGCGGAGCCGACCTCGAGCTCGCGCCGCGCCGCCTCACCGCGCTCGTCGGCGCCTCCGGGGCCGGCAAGTCGACGGTCATCTCGCTGCTGCTGCGGTTCGCCGACCCGGACGCCGGCTCGGTCCGCTGCGGCGACGTCGACCTCCGGGACGTCGATCCCGAGGACTGGCGCGCGCTGGTGACCTGGGTCCCGCAGCGCCCCACGCTCTTCGCCGGGACCGTCGCCGAGAACGTCCGGCTCCTGCGCCCCGAGGCGAGCGACGACGAGGTCGCCGCCGCCGTCGCGTCCGCCGGCCTCGAGTCCGTCGTGCGCGCCCTCCCCGCGGGCGTCGAGACGCGGATCGGCGACGGGGGTCGCGTCCTCTCGGCGGGCCAGGCGCAGCGGGTCGCGCTCGCACGGGCCTTCCTCGCCGACCGTCCGCTCCTCATCCTCGACGAGCCGACCGCCCATCTCGACGCGGCGACCGCGGCGTCGATCGACGCGGCGATCGCCCGTCTCGCCGAGGGACGCACCGCCCTGCTCGTCGTCCATCGTCACGAGCTGGCCGCCCGCGCCGACGCGGTCGTCCGCCTCGCCGACGGGCGCTGCGAGCGCCTCGACCAGGAGATCACCGCATGAGCGCCGCCGTCGCCCGCGCCCGCACCCTCGCCCGCGTCGTCGCCCTCGCGCCGCCGGCCTGGAACCGCTTCGCGCTCGGCATCCTCCTCACCGCCCTCACGCTCCTCGCGGGTGTCGGGCTTCTCACGGTGTCCGGCGCGCTCATCTCGAAGGCAGCGCTCGAGCCGCCGATCCTCGCGCTCGGCACGCTCATCGTGGGCGTGCGGTTCTTCGGCTTCTCGCGGGCGTGCCTGCGCTACGCGGAGCGCCTCGCGACGCACGACGTCGCGTTCCGGGCGCTCGCGACGCTGCGCGAGCGGTTCTTCGCGCGGCTCGCGCCGCTCGTGCCGGGCGACGCGGGGATGCGCCAGGGCGAGCTGCTCGCGCGCTTCGTCGACGACGTCGACGCGCTCCAGCACCTCTACCTGCGCGCGGGTGGACCACCGCTCGCGGCGCTCGTCGCCTCGTTCGGCGCGATCGCCGTCGCGTGGATCATGCTCCCCGCTGCCGCAGCCGTCCTCGCCGTCGGCCTCGCGCTCGCGGGAGTGCTCCTGCCCGCCGCGACGGCGTGGATCGGCCGCGTCGCCGCACGGCGCCAGGCGGCCGCGCGCGCCGCGCTGACGACGGAGGTGCTCGAGGTCGTGCAGGGAGCCCCGGAGCTCGTCGCCGCCGGGCGCGGCGAGGAGCGCGTCGCTCGCCTGCGCGACGCCGACGCCGACCTGCGCCGCCTCGCCGTCCGCGACGCCGTCGCATCGGCCGTCGCCGTCGGCGCCGGCTCGTTCCTGCAAGGCGCGACGGCGCTCGCCGTCGCCGTCGTCGCGATCCCGGCGGTCGGCGCGGGCGAGCTCGACGGCATCCTCCTCGCGGCGCTCACGTTCCTCGCGCTCGCCTCGTTCGAGGCGGTCCAGCCGCTTCCGGCCTCCGCCCAGCACCTCGACGCGTGCGCCGCGAGCGCCGAGCGGCTCCTCGACGTCACCGACGTCGAGCCGGCCGTCCGCGACCCGGAGTCTCCGCGCCCCGCGGGCCCGGGCGCGGTCCTCGCCGTCGAGGACGCCGACCTCGCCTTCGAGGACGGCCGGCCCGTGCTCCGCGGAGTGCGGCTCCGGCTCGAGCGAGGGCGCAGCGTCGCGCTCCTCGGACCGTCCGGGACCGGCAAGACGACGCTCGCCTCGCTCCTCGTGCGCTTCCGCGACCCCGATGCCGGCCGCGTGACGCTCGACGGCGCCGACCTCCGCGAGCTCGCGCTCGACGACGTGCGCGCGCGGGTCTGCCTCATCGCCCAGGACGCCCGGCTCTTCACGACGACGGTCGCCGAGAACGTGCGGCTCGCTCGTCCGCAGGCGACGGACGCCGAGGTGCGGACCGCGCTCGAGCAGGCCGGGCTGGGCCCGTGGCTCGACACGCTCCCGCTGGGCCTGCGGACGATGGTCGGCGAGGACGGCGCCCAGGTGAGCGGCGGTCAGCGCCAGCGCATCGCGCTCGCCCGCGGGCTCCTCTCCGATGCGGCCTTCCTCGTCCTCGACGAGCCGACGACGCACGTCGACCCGGACGGCGCGGAGGCCCTCCTCCGCGACCTCCCGCGCCTCGCGACGGGGCGTGGCGTCGTCGCGATCGTCCACGACCGCGCGGGCCTCGAGTCCTTCGACGAGATCCTCGAGCTCCGCGAGGGCCGGATCATCCCGGCGCGCTGAGCGGCGCTGGTCCGGGCTCGGGAGTCACCGGCGTCCGGCCCGGGACCAAGGTCCCGTCCCGGGCTCGACCGAAGCGCCTGCTCAGCCCAGGCGCCCGGAGGCGAGGTGGCCGTCGAGCCAGCCCTCGACCGCGTCGACGAGCCGGCCCGCCTCGTCCTCGGAGTTCAGCCCGAGGCGGTCGGCGGGGACGATCTCGTCGAACGGCGTGAAGGACTCCGACAGGCGGCGGGCGACGTCGGCGTCGGCCTCGGAGCCGAAGGCGGTCTCGGCCGTGCGGGCGCGGGCACGCGCCTCGAGCGTCGCCGGGCGGGCGTGACACTCCACGGCGAGGACGCGGCGGCGGTGGTCCTTGTCGAGCTCGGCGAGGAACGCGCGTCGCAGCGCGGGCTCCCCGAAGGTGGCGTCCACGATGCAGCCTCCCTCGGCGCTCGCGCGGCGGCCGAGCTCCGCGTAGACGCGGGTGCGCGTCGCGAGGTCGTAGCCGGTCTCGCCGGTCGCCCGGCGCACGATGTCCGAGGAGAGGACGCGAAGGCCGGTCGCGGCCGACAGCGCATGCGCGAGCGTCGACTTCCCCGAGGCGGGCGGGCCGGTGACGAGGAGGACGTTGTCGCCCCTCGCACGCGCGGCGAGCCGCCGGGCGACGGCGAGGAGGCGCTGCGCCTCGTCGCGCTGCGCGTCGCTGCTCGTCGGCGCCTGGGCGGCGCGGATGAGCGCGACCTTCGCCCGGACGGTCGCCCGGTAGGCGCCGAAGTAGGCGACGAGCTCGCGTGGGGGCGGCTCGCCGCCGGCGGCCGTGTACCCCTCGAGCAGCTCGGCGGCAGCGTCGCTCGCTCCGAGGTGCTCGAGGTCCATGACGAGGAACGCGAGGTCGTCCGCGACGTCGACGACCCGCAGCGCGGGGATGTCGAGGCGGTCGACGATCGCGATGTCGCCGTCGGGGAGGACGAGGACGTGCTCGGCGCGCAGGTCGCCGTGGCCGTCGATGACGCGGCCCGTGGCGGCGCGGCCCGCGAGCACGTCCTCCCAGCCGAGCAGGAAGGCCTCGGTGAAGCGGCGGGCGGCGAAGATGTCGCGGGGGGCGACGACGCCGTGGGCGAGCGGGACGAGCCCCTCGAAGTTGCGGTCGGCGACCTCGCGCGGGTCGGGGGCGTCCTTCACCGGGCGCGCGGCGGCGTGGAACGCGGCGATGCGGCGTCCCACCTCGGCGGCGGCGCCGGCCGGGAGCGCACCGCGGGCGAGTCGCTCGGCCATCGTGTCGGCCGGGTCGAACCGGCGGCTCACGACGATCCACTCCTCGGCGGAGGGGTGGTCGGGCTGCGTGACGGTGTAGCCGCGCCCGACGGGGACGAGGGCGCGCAGCTCGTAGCCGAGCGCGCCGGCGAGGGCCCGGTTCGCCGTGACCTCCTCCTCGCACGCCCGGCGGCGGGCCGGGAGGGTGCGCTGATCGGCGAAGTCGAAGGCGAGCGGCTTCTTCACCTTGTAGGCGTGCTCGCGCCCGACGAAGACCCACGAGACGTGGGTCTCGTGGAGCTCGAGCGGAGGGTCCCCGGCGCGCTGGAGCGAGCGCCGGAGCGCCTCGATGTCGACGGCGCCGACGGTCGGGGCGGCACGCGCGGAGGACGGAGGAGTCACGCCGTCCACGGTACTCCCGAAGCGGGTGCCGACAATCCGGGCGGGACGCGCGCCGGCCTGCGGTCTTCCCGCAATCGAAGGGGGGCGCGTCCGGATGGCGCGCAGGCGCGCCGGTGGGAGTCTCCTGCCATGTTCGTCTCCCCCGCAGATCACGACTCTCCCGCCCAGCGCGTCCTCGTCGCCGGCGGCGGGGTCGCCGCGCTCGAGACGGCCGTCGCCCTCGAGTCCCTCGCGGGGGATCGCATCCGCATGCGGATCGTCGCCCCCAACACGCACTTCGCGTGGCGCGCACTCGGCGTCGGCGAGTCGCTCGGGACCGAGGTCGCCCACCGCCACCCGCTCGCCGACATCGTCCAGGAGCTCGGGGCCGATCTCGTCCACGACGAGGTCGTGGCCGTCGACGGCGAGCGCATGATCGCCCGCCTGCGCTCCGGGGCGGAGCTCCCCTACGACGTCCTCGTCATCGCGGTCGGCGCAAAGCCGGTCTCGGTCGTCGACGCGGGCGGCACGTTCGACCGCGTCTCCGCGGCCGACGTCATCGACGAGACGATCGACGCGCTGCGAGGCGGTTTCGCCGACTCCCTCCTCGTCGTCGTCCCCGAGGGCGTCGCCTGGACCCTTCCGGCCTACGAGCTCGCGATGCTGAGCGCGGATGCGACCGGCGCGCGCGTGACGATCGCGACCCACGAGTCGGGCCCGATGCGCGAGCTCTTCGGCGAGCGCGCGAGCCGCGTGGTCGCGAAGACCCTCGACGCCGCCGGGATCGAGCTGCGTGCCGGCGTCCGCGCCGACGTCGTCTCCGACAGCGCCGCGCGCCTCGACGGGCAGTGGGTGACCGCCGACCGGATCGTCGCCCTCCCGGGCTTCGACGGCCCGGGGCTGGAGGGCATCCCGGCCGACGAGCGCGGCTTCATCGTCACCGATGCCCAGCACCGCGTCGCCGGGCTCGAGGGCACCGTCTACGCCGTCGGCGACGGGACCGCCCATCCGATCAAGCACGGCGGCCTCGCCGCGCGCGCGGCCGACCGGGTCGCCGCCCGCATCGCCGTCGATCTCGGCTCGCCCGTCCGCGAGGACGCCGGCCCGCCCGTCGTGCGCGGTCTCCTCTCGACCCCTCTCGGTCCCCTCTTCCTCACCGCAGACCTCCGTGATCCGGACACCTCTGGGCTCGCGTCGACGCGAGCGCTCTGGTGGCCGCCGACGAAGGTCGCCGCGCCGTGGCTCGGCTCCTTCCTCACCGATCTCGAAGGCCGCCGACTGGCCGCCACCGCCTGACCACCCGCCCGACCAGGAGACACATCCGCATGATCCACCGCATCGTCGTCGGCGTCGACGGCTCCGAGGGCGGCGAGGATGCCCTCGAGCTCGCACGACGCCTCGCCGGGGACCGCACCGACGTCATCGCCGTCTGCGTCTCCCCGACGATCCTCGGCTCACCGCGGATGCCGGGGACGGCGGACAGCTGGAGGGTGGCGCAGCCCAGGGAGCGCCGAGCCACCCGGCAGGCGGCGGCGCGCGGCGTGCGCAGCGAGGTCATCCTCGCTCCGACGGTCGCGGGCGGTCTCCAGACCTCGGCGATGCGGCACGACGCGGATCTCCTCGTCATCGGCTCGAGCCGTCGAGGTGCCGTCGGCCGGATCCTCGAGGGCGACGACACGCGCGCGACGCTGCGCGAAGCTCCGTGCCCGGTCGGGATCGCCCCGCGCGACCTCGCCCTCACCGAAGGCCGGCTCGCCGAGGTCGGCGTCGGCTGGGACGGCGGCGAGGAGTCCGAGGCGGCGGTCGCCTTCGCCTGCGACCTCGCGCGCGACGTCGGCGCGCGCGTCCATGCGCTCACCGTCGTCGGCCCGCTCGGCTGGCCCGGCGAGTCGGTTCCGCCCACCGTCCGCGACGTGGACCCCGACGAGACCGGCCCGCTCCCCGACGGCGTCCGTGCGACGAAGGCGAAGGGCCTCGCATCCGAGGAGCTCGCGCGGTTCGCCGCCGAGGTCGACGTCCTCGTCATCGGCTCGCGGCGCCGAGGGCCGATCGCCCGGATCGTCGTCGGCAGCACGGCGGAGGCCGTCGTGCGGCGCAGCGTGCGGCCCGTCGTCGTCGTCCCGCGCCCGGTGCGCCGGGGCAGCAGCGTCGGCGCCGGCGAGACGGCCGACGGCATGAGCGTGCGCTGAGCGTCCCGGGCCGACCCGCTCCACGCATGGCGGTTCCCGTCGCCCGCGGTCGTCGCCAGTCACAATGGACGACGTGAGCGACCACGAGCACAGCCCGGTCAGCACGATCGTCGTCGGCGTCGACGGCGCGAAGGGCGGCGAGGACGCCCTCGCTCTCGCCCTCCGGCTCGCGCCGCCAGGGGCGGAGGTCGTCGCGGTCGGGGTCTCCCCGACCGCGTCCGGCGACCCGCACCCGCCGTCGGAGGACCCCTACGGCCGCGACGACCCGGCGCGTGAGGAGGCGGTGCGCGCGCAGGCCGCCGCGCACGACCTCCCGGTGGAGTTCCTCCTCGCCGGCTCGGTCGCCGACGGCCTCCACGACGCCGCCCAGCGTCGCTCCGCCGACCTCATCGTCATCGGCACGAGCCGCCGCAGCGGCATCGGCCGCGTCCTCGACGGCGACGACACCCGCGCGACGCTGCGTCACGCGCCGTGCGCCGTCGCGGTCGCGCCCCGGCGGGACTGAGCCCGACGCGCCGCTCCTCGCGGCGCCGGGTCGCCGCGCCGGACGCCGGGTAGGCTCACGGCGAACCCCGTCCCGCTGGAGGAGAACGCCGTGGATCTCACGTTCTCGGAGGAGGAGCTCGCGTTCCGCGACGAGCTGCGCTCCTGGTTGAAGGACAACGACGCCGGGCCCCGCCCGCACGGCGACGAGGACGCCGAGCACGCGTGGCGACGCGCCTGGCAGCGGCGACTCTACGAGGGCGGCTGGGCCGCCGTGCACTGGCCGTCGGCCTACGGCGGCCGCGACGCGACGCTCATGCAGTCCGCGATCTTCTTCGAGGAGATGGGGCGTGCGGGCGCGCCGCTGCCGGCGAACGTCCTCGGGCTGCTCCTCGCCGGCCCGACGATCATGGCCTGGGGGACCGACGAGCAGAAGGAGCGCTACCTCACGCCGATCCTCTCCGCCGAGGAGATCTGGTGCCAGGGCTTCAGCGAGCCCGACGCGGGCTCGGACCTCGCCGCGCTGAAGACGCGCGCCGAACGCGACGGCGACGACTGGGTCGTCACGGGCCAGAAGGTGTGGACGTCGGGCGCGCAGCACTCGAAGTGGTGCATGCTCGTCGCGCGCACCGACCGCGACGCGCCGAAGCACAAGGGCCTCTCCTACTTCCTCATGGACATGGAGCAGGACGCCGTCCAGATCCGCCCGCTCGTGCAGATCACGGGCGAGGCCGAGTTCAACGAGCTCTTCATCGAGGAGGCGCGCATCCCGCACGCGAACCTCCTCGGCGGCGAAGGCAACGGCTGGAAGGTCGCCCTCACGACGCTCATGAACGAGCGCGCGGGCCTCGGGTTCTTCCTGCAGGTCCGGCTCCGTCAGCTCCTCGACGACCTCATCGCGCACGCCGTGGAGAACGGCGCGATCGAGGACCCGGTCGTCGCCGACCGCCTCGGCGACCTCCATGCGCGCACCGAGGTGCTGCGCCTCACGGCCTACCGGGGGCTGTCGACGATCGAGAAGTACGGGCAGCCGGGCCCCGAGGGGTCGCTCACGAAGTGGCTGTGGTCGGAGACGAACCAGATGCTCACGCAGCTCGCCGCCGACGTCGTCGGGCCGGACGCCCTCACGCGCGGGACGCCGTGGGCGTACGAGCTGCTCCGCGCCCGCGGCAACTCGATCGAGGGCGGGACGACCGAGATCCTCAAGAACATCGTCGCCGAGCGGGTGCTCGGCCTCCCGCGTCGCTAGCTCGAGGAGAGGACGCCATGCAGTTCGACTTCACCGACGACCAGCACGAGATCAAGCGGACCGCCCGGGCCATGCTCGCCGAGCGGTCCTCGATGGCGCGCGTCCGCGAGGCGGCCGAGGCGCGCACCTACGACGAGGCGCTCTGGCAGGAGGTGAGCGACCTCGGGTGGCCCGGGATCGCGGTCCCCGAGACGCACGGCGGGTCGGGCCTCGGCAGCATCGAGGCGGCGCTGCTCTGCGAGGAGCTCGGCTACGCCGTGACGCCGTCGCCGTTCCTCGCGACCGTCCTCGCGGCGACGGTCATCGGCCATGCCGGCGACGACGACCAGCGTACGCGCTGGCTCTCCGGCCTCGCCACCGGCGAGATCGCGGGGGCGCTCGGGGTGCTGCGCGCGGGGACGGCGGAGCTCGTCCCGGACGCGGATCGCGCCGAGGTGATCGTGGTCCTCGACGGCGCGGGCGGCGGGACGGTCCTGCGCGCCGACGAGGCGGAGGTCGAGACGGTCGAGGCGATCGACCCGACGCGATCGTACGCCCGGGTGACGCCGGTGCCCGGTGGCGGCACGCCGCTCACGGGAGACGTCGCCGGCGCGACGGACCGCGCCGCCGTCCTCGTCGCCGCGGAGCTGACGGGGCTCGCGCAGCGCGCGCTCGAGATGTCCGTCGACTACGCGAAGGAGCGCACGCAGTTCGACACGCCCGTCGGGGCGTTCCAAGCGGTGCAGCACCGCTGCGCGCAGATGCTCCTCCACGCGGAGAGCGCCCGGTCGGCGACGTACTTCGCCGCGTGGGCGGCCGACGCGGAGCCGGGCCGGCTGCCGGAGGCCGCGGCGCTCGCGAAGGCGACGGCCTCCGAGGCGGGTCGCGAGACGACGGCATCGGCGATCCAGGTCCACGGCGGCATCGGGTTCACGTGGGAGGCCGACGTCCACTGGCTCTACAAGCGCGCCCAGCTCGACGCGCAGATGCTCGGCGGACCCGGCGCGCACCGCGCGCGCCTCGCGCGGCTCGCGGCGGAGCGGGTCGCGGCCGACCGGGCGCAGGCGCGGCGCGCGGCATGAGCGATCGACCCCTGCACGAGCTCGTCCGGCGCGAGGTGTCGGACCGCGTGATGACGATCCGGTTCGACCGGCCCGAGCGCCTCAACGCGTTCACCGTCCCGATGCTCCAGGAGCTCGGCCGCGCCTTCGACGAGGCGGACGCCGACGACGAGGTCCGCGCGATCGTCGTCACGGGCGAGGGGCGGGGCTTCTGCGCCGGATCCGACCTCGCGGCCGGGGGCGAGTCGTTCGTCCTCGAGGAGGTCGGCGGCCGGGCGCCGCGCGACGAGGGCGGCGTGCTCACGCTGCGGATCTTCCGCTGCCTCAAGCCGGTCATCGCGGCGGTGAACGGGCCCGCCGTCGGGATCGGCGCGACCATGACCCTGCCGATGGACGTCCGGCTCGCGAGCGAGGACGCGCGCTTCGGGTTCGTCTTCGCGCAGCGCGGCATCGTGCCGGAGGCGGCGTCGACGTGGTTCCTGCCGCGCGTCGTGGGCGTCTCGCGCGCCATGGAGTGGGTCGCGAGCGGCCGCGTGTTCGACGCACGGGAGGCCCACGAGGCCGGGCTCGTCCGCGACGTCGTCGCAGCCGACGACCTCCTTCCCCGCGCGTACGAGATCGCCGCGACGTTCACCCGCTCCGCGCCGGTGTCCGTCGCGGTCTCGCGGCAGATGATCTGGCGCATGCTCGGCGCCTCGCACCCCATGGACGCCCACCGGGCGGAGTCGCTCGGCCTCCTGCACAGGGGCCGCTCCGCCGACGCCCGCGAGGGCGTCACCTCGTTCCTCGAGAAGCGCGACCCGGAGTTCACCGACCGCGTGTCGTCCGACCTCCCGGACGTCTTCCCCGACTGGGTCGACCCCGAGTACTGACCGCCCGTCCTGACGTTCCTCACGCCAGGCGTGAGGAACGTCAGGACGGATGGATCGAGCGCGCGGCTCGGGCCGCCATCCTCAGGCGGCGTCCGCCGAGGGCGCGGCGAGCGCGAGCACGTCGGCGAAGCCGTCGCGCAGGCAGCGCTCGAGGCCACGGACGTCGTCCACCGCGGACCCGTCGACGGTGACGCCGACGCAGCAGGTCTCCTCGTGGGAGATGAGGGTCGCGACGATCGCGCACCCCAGGGCGGGGGAGAACGGGTACATCCGCGTGACGCGGCTCCCCGCGATGTAGGCCGGGCGGTCGAGGCCGCGCAGGTTGCCGGCCTGGAGGTCGACCGTCGTCGTGGCCCGCGCGACGATCGGGCCGAGGACGGGCCGCGGCAGCCGGCTGACGAGCGGTGACATCGCGCCCATGACGTCGAGCGCCTCCTCGTGACGGGCCTCGAGGACGCGCCAGCGGATGATCTGGAACGCGTGATGCGGGTCAGGCTCGTCGAGGGGCAGCGCGATCCGCGCCATCGCGAAGCGGCTGCCGCTCGTCTCGGAGTCGCGGAAGAGGCGGACCGGCACGGCGACCGCGAGGTCCTGCACCTCGACGCCGTGCTCGAGGTGGAAGCGCCGCAGCCCGGCCGCGAGCGCGGTGAGGAACGCATCGTTGAGCGTCCCGCCCGCCGCCCGACCCGCAGCGCGGAGATCGGTGAGCGGCACGTCGATCGCGAGGAGCCGCCGGTCGGTGAGTCCGCGGCCGGCGAGAAGGGGCGACGGGGGTGCCGGCGTCGCCGCGACCCGGCGCACCGACGTCGACCAGCGCCAGGACGTCGCCGCGCTGTCCACCGGGCGCAGCGCGATGCGGCCCGTCGCCCTCGCGGCACCGTGCAGCGTCCGCGCGACGAGTCGCGGTGCGGTCCGCGCGAGTCTCGCCGCCCGCGCGGCCGTGAGCCCGACAGGTGAGACGAACGCCGGCGTCGACGTCTCCTCGACCGGCTTGGCGGGCGTCGGCTCGCGCCGGTCGGAGTGGACGAGGTCGAACATCTCGACGAACGCCGTGCCGCCGCCGAGGGCGTCGTGGAGCTTGAGGAGGTACGCGCAGCCGCCGTCGTCGAGGCCCTCCACGAGCATCGCCTGCCACAGCGGACGCGCCGGGTCGAGCGGGGCGGCGTGGAAGGCGCCCGCGACCTCGAGGACCTCTTGCAGGCCGGCGCCCGCGTCGAGTCGCACGCGCGTGAAGTGGTGGTCGATGTCGACCGACGTGTGCGACCACACGGGCGGGCCGATGCGCAGCGGGTCGTCGACGACCCGCTGGGCGAGTCGCGGGATGCGCTTCGTCGCCCACTCGTGCGCGGCACGGAGCCGGTCGAAGTCGGGGACCGCGTCGAGGATGTCGACGAACACCCCCGCCGGCAGGAGGTCCGGGTCGGATGCGGAGCGCCACAAGGTCGCTTCGAAGTCCGACATCTCCTCCTCGTCGCTCCAGCGCGCCGCGCTCCGCTCGTAGGGACGCTGCGCGCTCATGACGCGGCCTCCTGCACCGCCGCCGGGGCGGTGACCTCGAGGATCGTCCTCGCGACGAGGTCGGGATCGTCGAACGTCGGCAGGTGCCCGACCCCGGGCAGCATGACGAGCTCCGCCTGGGGGATCCGCACGAGG
Source organism: Paraconexibacter sp. (assembly GCF_059438195.1). Classification (NCBI taxonomy): domain Bacteria; kingdom Bacillati; phylum Actinomycetota; class Thermoleophilia; order Solirubrobacterales; family Paraconexibacteraceae; genus Paraconexibacter; species Paraconexibacter sp. The sequence continues at coordinate 25,032 of NZ_JBLKKY010000003.1, read as the reverse complement.
AGCGACGCGCCGTGGCGCTCGAAGGGGATCGTCCGGTCGTCCTGCGCCCAGGCGATCCGGACCGGGCACGTGACGTGGCTCATGTCGGCCACGAACGGGTCGCCCTCGCCGGCGACGTCGCTGAGCGCGCGCAGCACGTTGCAGCCGAGCATGTCCTCGACCATGCCGCGCAGCGCCCCGGGTGGGAGCCGGTCGCCGCGGGCCATGGTGCTCGCGAGGGCGAGCCGGCGGACGTGACCGAAGCGCAGCGGCGTGAAACGCAGGGCGGGCGCGAGGACCGGTCCGGCGAAGGACCCGAGCCGCGCGGCCCGCATGATCACCTTCACCGTCTCCTGGAGGTCCTCCGGCGCTCGCCAGCCGCCCGCCGGTGAGAGCGCGACGACCGACCGGGCGCGTCCGCGCCGGGCGAGCTCGAGGGTGATCCAGCCGCCGAGGGAGTTGCCCGCGATGTGCGCGGTGCCGATGCCGGCCTCGTCGAGCGTCCGCTCCACGCCGTCCGCGAGGAGCGCGACGGAGACCTCGGCGTCCTCGGGGACGGCGGGCCCCGCGTGATGGCCGGGGAGGGTCGGCGCGAAGACGTCGTGGTGCTCGGCGAGCGCCGGGATGACGGGTTTGAAGATCCGCCACGTGCACGTCATGCCGTGCAGCAGGACGAGGGGCTCCCCGGCGCCCTCGCGATGGTGCGGGGCGGGTGTGCGAGCCATCCGCACACAGTGTACGGGGCACCCCGGCACGCGGCCACGGACGAGCCCGAGCGCTCGCCCGTGGCCGACGATCGTGACCCGGTCAGAGGATCTCGTCGTGGAACGGGTTGGCGAGCACGCCGCTCGGGTCGAGCGCGCGCAGACGCACTCGTGCGTCGTCGAAGCGCGCCCCCGCGGCGCGGCCGCGGTCGACGATCTGGGGGAGGGTCCGCGTGAGGATCTCGCGGTCGGCGCAGCCGCCGCCCTCGGTGAACGCCCACTGCTTCGACCACTCGGGCCGGAGCGTCGCCCGGTCGTCGTCGAACGTCCGCAGGAGCAGCCGCTCGAACTCGCGGCAGAAGGCGAACGCGCCGGCCGTTCCCGGCAGCCACAGCAGGTTGATCCAGACGATCGTGTCCCATCCGGGCCGGTCGGGGCGGGGCGCGGACGGGCTGAGGATGCCGGCGCGGGCCCGCCGGACGCCCGAGTCGCCGGGGTCGTCGACACCCGAGCAGCGCAGCTCGACCGGGCCGTTCATCGGGTAGCTCCCCCGCGTCCGGTGCTCCTCGACGAGCCCTCTGTACCCGTCGGCGACGAGCGACAGGACGCGCTGGACGTCGGCGCGGCGGGTGAGGATCCCGTAGCCGAGCTCGTCGACGCGCAGCGTCGAGGCGCGGATGTAGAGCTGGAGGTCCTTCGCGTCCCCCCAGAGGTCGGCGGAGTCGGTCGCGGCGAGACCGGCCCGGGTCGCCTCCCAGATGAGCGCGCCGAAGGCCGGCCCCGACGCGGGGGAGCCGCCGACGATCTCCTCGGTGAGCCGGCTGACGGGACGCGGGATCGTGTCGGAGAACGGATAGTTGTAGGGGCCGCTCACCGCCCGGGACCGCGCCGGCCGCCGCGGGGCGGGGGTCCACACCTTGAGCCACTGCCCGTCGGTGAACGGGTACCAGATCGTCTCGACCCGGCCGCTGCGCTCGAGGAAGCTCTCGAACGTCCGCCCGCCGGAGCCGGGCGGCGCCAGCAGCTCGCTCGCCGGGATGTCGACGAAGCTCTCGCAGCGCAGCCGCTCGGCGGGCGCGACCCGCAGGACGACCTCGGTGACGAACGCGCGGCCCAGATGGACGAGCAGCGCGGCGGTCGCCGCGTGCGCGCGCCCGAAGGTCCGCAGGCCGTAGCGGCCTGCGTCGTCGTCCCAGGCGACGACGGTGATCTCGGTGACGAGGTTGCTGAGCGAGCCGTACGAGGCGCCTCCCGCGTCCTCGCTCTCGCCGGATGGGAGCGCCGCCCCGTGGGCGCCGATCGCGAGCGCCCCGCCCACGGTCGGCTCGCCGGTCGCCGGGACCGATCGCAGCCCGAGTCCCCGTTCGGCGAGAAAGGTGAGGAGCTGCTCCATCGTCGCGCCCGCCTCGACGCGGACGGCGGCGGGGTCGCGCGCGACGAGGCTCATCGCCGAGAGACGCGAGGTGTCGACGAGCAGGGTGCGCGCGCGAGGGCCCGTGCCCGGCGTGACGACGAGAGGCGACCACCCGTGCATCGCGCCGCGCGGCCTCACCCTCCAGCCCTTCTGCTCGGCCCACCGCACGAGGCGCACGACGTCTCGCTGGGTCCGGGGACGCGCCGTGAGCAGGCCGTCGGCGCGGATCGTCCCGGCCCAGTTCTCGTAGCGGCGCCGTCCGGCGGCGATCCCACCCGGGATCGGCCGGGGACGCGCCGCGGCGGAGCCCGGGCCGAAGGCGCCGCCGGGGAGGAGCGCGGCCGCCGCTCCCGCCTGGAGAAGGCGTCGGCGTGACATCCCCTGCACGCCAGGATCTGGCATCAGGGCGATCTTGGCACGCGTTCCGCGCGCTGTCACCTCCGCGATGCCCGCGCGGGCGCGCGCGTGGGCGTGGCCCGTCGTCGGGGCATCTCGAGAGGCCTGGCCGCGTGAGGCCGTCCGAGGCTCAGGTGCGTCCGCCCCCGCCCGCGATGCGCGCCGCCTCGTCGTGATCGGCGACCGTCGCCGACATGTTCGAGGCCATCATCTCCAGCGCCGCGTCGGCGAGATGGGGCGCGATGTGCGCCACCGCGCCCCGGGGGACGACGACGTCGAACTCGCGGACGTAGGCGTCGAGCGCCGAGTAGAGGATGCACTGCTCGGTCACCTGTCCGAGGAGCATCACGCGACCCACGTCCTCCGCGCGCAGCAGGTGCTCGAGCTGCGTGGCGTAGAACGCGGAGTGCCGCGCCTTGACGAGGAACGGCGCGTCATGCGCGGGCGCGAGCGGCGTGACGAGGTCCGGGGCGGCGCCGCGCCCGGCGCGGTCCAGGATCGTCTCCCGCGTCGCGGCCCAGTCGCCGTGATGGTCGTTGACGTAGACGCAGAGCGTGCCGGCCTCGCGCGCCGCCGCGACGAGCCGACGCATCGCGGGCAGCGTCTCCCGGGCCGAGCGGGCGAGCGCGTCGGCGTCCTCGTGCTCGTAGTGGTTGAGGACGTCGACGACGACGAGGGCGGTGCGGTCGCCTGCGGGCATCCGATCGCACCGTGCCCGGACCGCGCCGTGCCCACGCGTGCGTCTCCTGTGAGCCGCGTCTCATATCGGCCGAACTTGCGGGGGAACGGCCGCAGTCGTGTGCGGTCTTCTACTGAGGTCGGCGAGGACCGCGCATCGCACTGTGTGTGTCCGACATGAAGGTCAACGCTCACTCCTGCGGCAGCTGCCGGGAGCCGATCGGAAAGTGGGAGCCCGCCGTCTGGACGACCGCGGGCGGCCGCGTCCGTCTCGAATCGCCGCTCTCCCTCGTCGAGGATCTCGACCCCGACGACCCGATCGTCCGGGTCGTCCACGAGCGCTGCGCGGGCGTCCCCACCGACGCGCCGACGACCGCCTGAGCGCTCGTCAGCGAGGCGATGCCTCCGCGCCGGAGCGGCGCGCCGCGAGCGACTCGATCGCGGCGGCGGCAGCCGGCGCGCCTCCCGCCGCCGCGTAGCCCGCCGCCACCGCGGCGGCCCCGTCGGCCATGGTGCTCGCGCGGCGCACCGCGTCGGCGAGTCGCTCGGGCGTGAGGCGCTTGCGCGGCACCCGCACGCCGCAGGAGGCCTCCTCGACGCGCACGGCGACGTCGAGCTGGTCACGTGCCCAGGGGACGACGACGACCGGGACGCCGCGGGTGAGCGCCCGCTGCGTGATGCCCATTCCGCCGTGGCAGACGACGACGCTCGCGCGGTCGAGCAGCGGCCCGTGGGGGAGGAACCGCCGCACGACGGCATCGCCTCTCGGCGTGAGGGTCGCGGGGTCGACGCCCGCCGAGGTGACGACGACCTGGGCCTCGCCGGGCAGCCCGGCGAGGGCGGCCTCGGCGATCGCGGCGTCGTCCTGGTACTCCGAGGAGCAGGCGACGAGGACGAGCGGCCTCGCGCCGTCGAGCGGGACCTCGAGCTCGGCCGCCTCCTGCGGGTCCCACGAGCACGGCCCGACGTGCATGACGTCGTCGCGATGCGGCCGGGGCGCGTCGAACGGGGGCGACGTGAAGGAGAGCGTGAGCGGGGCGCGGAACGAGCCCTCGTGGGCCGCGCGGAGCGGCGGAAGGCCGGCGGCAGCGCGGCCGGCGTTGATCGTCGGGAGCTTCGCGGTCGCCGCCATCCGCGACGCGACCCGGCGGAGAACGCCGTCCCGGACCCGTCCGACGACATCGTCGCGGGGCGCGAGGCCGAGACCGAACGGAGGGACCCCCGGGGCAGGCTCGTCGAAGAGGAACGGCCGCGACTCGACCCACGGGAGCTCGCCGGCCTCGGCGGCGGCGCGGGCGCCGAAGGTCGTCGTGTCGACGAGGACGACGTCGGGGCGGACGTCGGCGATCGCGGCGCGGATGTCCTCGACCTCGAGCGGCGCGCGTCGGGCCCACGTCGCGAAGCAGCGCTTCACCGCGGCGGGCTGCGACCGGGCCGCATGGTCGTCGAGCGTGAGGGCCTCGATGCGAGGGTCGATCGGCGCCGCGTGGACGCCCGCTTCCGATGCGGCGTCGACGCACGACGAGAGCGTCCGCAGGTGGGCTTCGGCCCCGCGCTCGCGCAGCTCGGCGAGCACGCCCATCATCGGCTGGAAGTGGCCTCGCGCGGGCGAGGTGTAGGCGAGGACCTTCATGGCGTCTCCTTCGCGTGGTCGACGAGACCGCGGATCGCCGCCTCGGCGGCACCCCGGTCGAGGTCGTGGCGCCGCCGCAGCAGCGCCCAGGTCTGCAGGTCGGTGAGCGAGGCGAGCACGGCGAGTCGCGTCCTCCTCGCCTCGGGGGCGAGCCCGGTGAGGAACGGCGCGAACGCCTCCTCGGCCCAGGCGAGATGGAGGGCGGTGCCCGCCTCGGCGACCTCGCGGGCCGCCGGGTTGCGCTCCGCCTCCGCGAGGAGGCGGAGGGTCGCGTCGCCCCACTCCTCGTAGTGGTCGACGAGCCGGCGCACGCTCTCGCGCACGTCCCCGGGCGCCGCGGCCCGCTGCGCGCTGATGCGCTGCGTGCCCTCGCGGACGCTCGCCGCGACGAGATCGTCCTTCGTGCCGAAGTGGCGCAGGACGGTCCGGACGCTCGTCCCCGCCCGCTCGGCGACGCGCTCGAGCGGCGGATCGAAGAGGCCCTCGTCGTGGAAGAGCGCGATCGCGGCGTCGACGATCGCGCGGCGCGTGCGCTCGGTCGCGGCGGCCCGCGCGGTCTGGGTGTACGTGCGGCTCGACATTCGTGTCACTCAGCGTGACACCGATATTCTCCGCCGTCAACGGACACCGAGAGACATCACCCCGGGACGCGAGGAACTTCCCCCTCGGAGACCGTCGCGCTGCGGGTTCGTACCGATGCTGCGGTGCGACGCGCGTTGCGAGTCTGCGACCACGGCGGGGCGCCCGTCTCGCCGGGTTCCCCATCCGGACAGGAGGAGACGCCATGCGTCGTCCCATCCGAGCCCTCGCGCTCGCCACCCTCGGGGTCGCGGCACTCGCCGTCGCTCCCGCCCTCGCCGGCCCCGGTCCCGGGGTCGTGGTCGTCCAGGAGGACGGCGACGGCGACTGGCTCTTCAACCGCGACGCGAGCACCTCGTCGCCCTACCAGTTCTCGCTCGCCGAGCGGAGCATCGGGGGCGGCAGCCTCTACGTCGAGCCGATCGACGGCTCGCAGCCCGCCGACAAGTTCGTCGCCGAGCAGTTCTCCGGCGGACTCGTCTCGGACCTCTCGTCGATCTCGTACGACTTCCTCATCGCCGGCAGCGGCGACGCGAGCGACGCGGGCCAGTTCTACCTCAACGTCTACACCCGGCTCCCGGGCTCGGAGACCTTCTACGACTGCCGCTTCGACGACGTGCCGTCGACGGGGTCGACGACCGCGTTCACGACGGCGACCTTCGCGGCGACGGACACGCCGACGAACGTCCGCTCTCGAGGCGGGGCGACGTGTCCGGCGACGCTCGCGGGCATGCCCGCCGGGTCGACGGTCCACTTCTTCTCGCTCAACGTGGGTGACACGTCGAGCAGCGACGCGGGCCTCGCGGGCTACCTCGACAACGTCGTGGTGACACGGCCGGGCGACTCGACGACGTACGACTTCGACCCGCACAAGGACGCGTGCAAGGACGGCGGCTACACGGCCGGCGGCTACGCGAACCAGGGGGAGTGCGTCGCGGCGATCCAGTCGGCTCGGTAGCGGCATCCCGCACGTGATGCGGCAGGGTCCCGGGCGAGAGTCCCGGTGACCCCGCCGCGTCCGGCGGCTACCCTGGTCCAATGGCCGAGGAGGGATACGTCGACGTGCGGTGGGAGGGCGGCCCCTACGACGGGTCGGAGCAGCCGCTGCCGGCGCTCTACCTCCAGGCAGCGTGCGTCGACATGCCCGACCCGGCGACGGCGGCCGCCGACGCCGCGGACGAGCCCGCGATCTTCAGCGGGCCGATGCACCGCTACGCGCTCGCGCGCGACGGGAGCGGGCTCGTCGCGACGTACGCCGGCTAGGCCGCCCGCGCCGCGCCCGGCGGCGGCGCCTCGCGAGCCGTCGCTCAGCCGCCGCCGATGCCCGTGATGATCCGGCCGGTGCCGCCGCAGAAGGCGCAGTCCTGGCCGCCGACGGCGCCCTCGCCCTCGCAGCGCGGGCAGACGTCCTCGCCCGTGTCCGGGGCGCCCGGCGGTGCCTCGTCGCCCGGCGCTTCCATGCTCTCGTCGCGGTCGGAGAAGCTCATGAGACGACGGTGCCCGGCCCGTCGGCGCTCGATGCGCGCGGATGGCGCGCCCGGGGTCGCGCGCCGGGTATGAGGAACCCATGTCCCCCGTGCAGCGAGATCGACCGCAAGATGGCCTCGGCGCTCCCGTCGCGGCCCCGCCGCGCAGCGCGCGGCGCCGCCTGCGTGAGAACCCCGCCACGCGGCTTCCCTATCGCCTCGGGGTCTTCGCGCTCGGCCTCGCCTTCGTCGCGCTCGGCCTGGCGCTCGCCGTGCTTCCCGGTCCGCTCACGATCCCGCCCATGCTCCTCGGCGTGTGGATCTGGTCGACGGAGTTCCGCTGGGCGGAGCGCTTCTTCGAGCTCGTTCGCGCGAAGGCGCGCGAGGCGTGGGCACACGCGAAGAGCCATCCGCGCTCCTCGGTGACCGCGACGGCGGGCGGGCTCGTCATCGCCGCCGTCGCCGTCTGGGCCGTCGGCGAGCTCGGCCTCGTCGAGGAGGCGCGCGCGACGTTCGGCGTGTGAGCAACCCGCCGGGCCCGGCGGGCCCGGCGTGCCGCTCTACGACCCGTGGAGCGACGGCTGCGCCTGCGCCGCCGCGGCGACCGCGCGCTCGACCGCGTTGACGTCGCGGACCGCCCCCGTGTCGGCGGAGGTCGCCATCGCGGCGTACGCGCGCAGCGCGGGGGAGACGACCCGGTCGCGTGCCGCCGGGACGTAGCCGGCACCCGACTCGAGACGCTCGCGGCGCTCGGCGAGGACCTCCTCGCTCACCTCGAGGGTGATCGCGCGGCTCGGGATGTCGATCGAGATCTCGTCGCCGTTCTCGACGAGCGCGATCGCGCCGCCCGCCGCCGCCTCGGGGGAGACGTGGCCGATCGAGAGACCCGACGTCCCGCCGGAGAAGCGCCCGTCGGTGATGAGCGCGCACGCCTTCCCGAGCCCCTTGCCCTTGAGGTAGGAGGTCGGGTAGAGCATCTCCTGCATGCCGGGTCCGCCGCGCGGGCCCTCGTAGCGGATGACGACGACGTCGCCCTCCTTCACGCCGCCGGAGAGGATGAGGTCGACGGCGTCCTCCTGGGACTCGACGACGACGGCCGGCCCGCGGAAGGTGAGGATGGACTCGTCGACCCCCGCGGTCTTCACGACGCAGCCGCGGACGGCGAGGTTGCCGTGGAGGATCGCGAGGCCGCCGTCCTTCGAGTGGGCGTGCGCGACGTCGTGGATGCAGCCGTCCTCGGCGTCGGTGTCGAGCGACTCCCAGCGCTCGGACTGCGAGAAGGCGGACGCCGAGCGCCGGCAGCCGGGGGCGGCGTGGAAGACCTCGAGCGCCTCGTCGGAGGCCTTGCCGCTGCGGATGTCCCAGGCGTCGAGCCACTCGTCCATCGTCCGGGCGTGGACCGTCGTGACGTCCTCGTGGAGGAGCCCGCCGCGGCGCAGCTCGCCGAGGATCGCGGGGATGCCGCCCGCGCGGTGGACGTCCTCCATGAGGTAGGTGCCGTTGGGGGCGACCTTCGTGAGGCAGGGGACGCGGCGCGAGATCTCGTCGATGTCGGACATCGTGAAGTCGAGCTCGGCCTCCTGGGCCGCGGCGAGGACGTGGAGGACGGTGTTCGTCGAGCCGCCCATCGCGACGTCGAGCGCCATCGCGTTCTCGAAGGCCTTGCGCGACGCGACCGCGCGGGGGAGGACCGACTCGTCCTCCTCGTCGTAGTGGCGGTGGGCGATGTCGACGACGCAGCGCCCCGCCGCCTCGTAGAGCTCCTTGCGCGCGGTGTGCGTCGCGAGGATCGAGCCGTTGCCCGGGAGCGCGAGGCCGAGCGCCTCGGTGAGGCAGTTCATCGAGTTCGCCGTGAACATCCCGGAGCACGAGCCGCACGTCGGGCAGGCGGCTTCCTCGATGCGCGCGATGTCCTCGTCGGAGACCTCGTCGGCGACGGCGTCCGCGATCGCCGAGATGAGGTTGACCCGCTTGCGCACGGTGCCGTCGACGAGGACCGCGGTCCCGCCCTCCATCGGCCCGCCGCTCACGAAGACCGTCGGGATGTTCAGCCGCAGCGCCGCGTTGAGCATCCCGGGCGTGATCTTGTCGCAGTTCGAGATGCAGATGAGCGCATCGGCGCAGTGCGCGTTCACCATGTACTCGACGCTGTCGGCGATGAGGTCGCGCGAGGGCAGCGAGTAGAGCATGCCGCCGTGGCCCATCGCGATCCCGTCGTCGACGGCGATGGTGTTGAACTCGCGCGGGACGCCGCCGGCCTCCTTGATCGCGTCGGAGACGATCTCCCCCACAGGCTTGAGGTGCGTGTGCCCGGGGACGAACTGCGTGTAGGAGTTCGCGACCGCGACGATCGGCTTCCCGAAGTCCTCGCGCTCGACGCCGGCGGCGCGCAGGAGCGCCCTGGCGCCGGCCATGTTGCGGCCGTGGGTGACGGTGCGGGAGCAAAGCGGGGGCATGGTCGGCTAGGCTAGCGGAATGGCCATTCCGCCGCCACCGGAGCCGTGGGCCTCGCTCTCCGCCGAGGAGAAGCGCCAGCGCACGCTCGCGGTCGCCGACGAGCTCTTCGCCCGCGAGGGGACGGACGTCGCCATGCCGGTCCTCGCCGAGGCGCTCGGCGTGGGGGTCGGGAGCATCTACCGGCAGGTCGGCTCGAAGGACGACGTCATCGCGGCGCTCGTCACCACCCGCGCGGAGATCCTCCGCGAGCGCTTCCGGTCCGCGCTGTCGGCGCCCGATCCGTGGGAGGCGCTCGTCACGGCGACCCACGCGACCGTCGACGACTGCATCGACGACGCGCTGTCGCAGACCGCGTGGGACGCGGCCGCCGGGGCCTCCGAGGAGGTCCGAGCCGCGCGCGAGGAGGCGACGGCGGCTCTCGCGGCGCTCGTCGACCGTGCTCGCGACGCAGGCACGCTGCGCGACGACGCGACGCACGAGGACCTCCGCATCGTCTTCTGCGCGCTCCGCGACCTCGCCGGCATCGGGCCGCAGGCCGCCCACCGCCTCGCCGAGCTCGCGCTGCGCGGCATGCACGCGGCCTGAGCGGCGGCGTCCCCCGCCGGCCGGGCTGCGGTCCGGCCGGGCCGGCGAGGAGTAACGTGACCCGGATGGTGACCGCCGCCAGGCGACGGTCACGCCGATCCGAGACAGCGAGCGGTCGACCCGCTCGGGAGGTCACCGTCATGCGCCACGAGAGCGAAGACGTCCCGCCCACTCCGCCCGAGGAGACCGAGGGGACGGACGACGCCGCCATCCGCGGGCTGGTCACCCGCCTCGGCCGCCCCGACCGCCACGGCGGACTGGTGGTCGAGCGCGCCGCCATCGTCGCCGCGGGCGCCGACTCCGCGGCGATCGTCAGATGGATCCTCGCTCACGGGGGCGAGGCCGAGGCTGCTGTCGCGGTCGCGAGCCGAGGCGGTGGCCTCCACCGTCGCGAGGACGGCCCGGGCACCGCGCCACCGCGGCGGTACGTCCTGCCTCCGGGAAGCCTGGACTGACGGGTTCTCGCGGGGAGGTGTGACGGGTGAGCCTCGGATTGCGAGGTTCACCCGTCACACCTCGTCGTCCCGCTGCTCCTGGGCCGAGGTGGGCGGCGACCGGGGTCGAGATCGGCGGCGTCCGAACCGGCGCGCCGCTCGTCGCGGTTCGGCATCGTGCCGACGATGCTGCTGGGGAGACGGCTCGCTCGCCGCGCGACCGCGGTCGCCGCCGCACTCGGGCCCCTGCTCCTCCCCGGGGCCGAGGCACCCTGCCCGGGTGCCGATCCCTGTCCGTACGAGTCGGTCTCGGTGACGGGCCAGCGCGACGGCGGCGTGCTCCGGCTGCCGCAGGCGGTCGCCGTCGCCCAGGACGGCGGGCTCGTCGTCGCCGACCAGTACACGCGCGCCGTCCAGCGCTTCGACCCCGCCGGCGCCTTCGTCCAGCAGTTCGGCACCTTCGGCGCCTTCTCCGGCGCCCACGACCAGCTCGGCGCCGTCGGCGGCATCGCGCTCGGGCCGGACGGCGACGTCTACGTCGTCGATGCGCACGCTCGACGCGTGAAGCGCTACGACCCCGACGGCCGCCTCGTCGCGACCTTCGGCGGCCGGGGCACGGAGCCGGGACGGTTCCGCTTCGGCTCCGGTCGTCTCGTCGACCAGCCCGCGGGTGGCGGGATCGCCGTGAGCGACGACGCCGTCTGGGTCGTCGACACCCTCAACCACCGGGTCCAGCGGTTCACCCTCGACGGGAAGGATCCGCTCGTCGTCGGCGGCCGCGGCGACGGGCCCGGCGAGTTCGACACGCCGCAGGGCATCGCCGTCCGCGCCGACGGCGCCGTCTACGTCGCGGACAACCGCAACCACCGGGTCGTCGTGCTCGCGCCCGACGGTCGCTTCCTCCGCCAGATCGGCGGCGAGAAGGGCACGGGTCCCGGGGAGCTGTACCACCCCTACGACGTCGCGATCGACCCGGCGGGGACCGCGTACGTGGCGGACAACCTCAACCACCGCATCAGCAAGTTCACGTCCGGCGGGCGCTTCGTGCGCTGGATCGGGTCGGGCTTCGGGCGTGCCCCCGGCCGGCTCGCCTACGTCCGCGCGCTCGCCGCGGGACCGGACGGCCGGCTCTACGTCGCCGACTCGGCGAACGGCCGCATCTCGGTGTTCGGGCCGACAGGCGGCTTCGAGCGCAGCGTCGGGGCGGACGGCCGCGGCCTCGGGCAGTTCATCCGGCCGACCGGGATCGCGGCGCTGCCCGACGGCGGCTTCGCCGTCGCCGACTCGATGAACAGCCGGGTGCAGATCCTCGAACCCGGCGGCCGGGCGGTGACGGCCTTCGGTCGCGTCGGACGCGGCGAGCGACGACTCGACCTCGCCGACGGCGTCGCCTCGACCCTCGCCGGCAACGTCTGGATCGCCGACACCGGCAACGGGCGCCTCGTGCGGCGGGGCGACGACGGCGGCGTCCTCGGGACGGTCGGGCGGTTCGGCGTCGCGCCGGGCCGGTTCGCCGGGCCCGAGGACGTCGTCGTCGACGCGGAGGGGCTCCTCTACGTCGCCGACACGCGCAACAACCGCATCCAGCGCGTGCGCCCGGACGGGACGCCCGTCGCCGTCCTCGGGCCGGCGGTTCCGGACGGGCCGCCGCTCCACCGGCCGGGGGCCGTCGAGCTCGGGCCCGCCGGCCAGGTCTACGTCGTGGACACGTTCAACGACCGCATCGTCGAGTTCACGCCCGCCGGCGAGGTCGTCCGCACGTTCGGCTCGACGGGGGACGGGCCCGGCGAGCTGCGGCGGCCGCGCGCCGCCGCGGTCGACGGGGCGGGCCGCGTCGTCGTCGCCGACACGAAGAACGACCGCGTCGTCGTCTTCGCTCCCGACGGATCGTTCGCGTTCGCCTGGGGACGGTCGGGCACCGCCCCCGGTGAGCTCTACCGGCCCTCGGGCGTCGCGGTCGCGTGCAACGGCGCGATCGCGGTGAGCGACCGCGAGAACCACCGGGTCCAGCGCTTCGTGCCGCGCGACCCCGTCACGTGGCCGTGCGCGCCGACGCCGACCGACCGTCCGCCGGCCTCGCTCGCGCCGCTGCGCCCCTCACCGCCGCTCGCACCGCAGATGGCGGTCGAGCTCACGCGCGAGTCGAAGGTCCTCGCGCGCCGGGGAGCGCCGGTCCGCGTCGACTGCGACCGCACGTGCCGCTTCCGCGTGACGGCGACGCTCACGCCGCGCGGGGGTGGCCCCACCGTCCGGCTGCGCGGCCGCGAGGACGTGCGGTTCACCGGGCGCCCGCGGACCGTCCGCCTCGCGCTCCGCGAGCGCGACGTCCGGCGCCTCGCCCGGCGCCTCGAGCGCACGGACCGCAACACGCTGCGGCTGAAGGTGACCGTGCGCGCGACCTCGGGGCCGGAGGGCCGCACCGCGACCGAGACCCTTCGTCGCACCTTCGTCGTGCGCCGCTGAAGATCGGGGGCGCTAGCCGGCCGGCGCGAGCGCGTCGAGGACCTCGAGGTCGGGCGTCGGGCGACCCTCGACCGACACGGGCTGGATGCAGACGTGGGTCGCCCCGGCCTCGTAGTGCGCGTCGATGCGTGAGCGGAGCGCATCGGCGTCTCCCCACGCGACGAGGTCGTCGACGAGCGCAGGGTCGCCGTCGGCGATCTGGTCCTCGGTGTAGCCGAGGCGCTTCCAGCTGTTGCGGTAGTTGGGGAGGGCGCCGTAGCGGGCCACCTGGGCTTCGGCGGCCTTCCGCGCCGCGCCTTCGTCCGTCGAGAGGATCACCTTCTGCTCGACGCAGAGGAGCTTGTCGGGACCGAGGATCTCGCGCGCCCGGCGGGTGTGCTCCGGCGTCGTGAAGTACGGATGCGCTCCGGCGCTCCGCTCGCGGGCGAGCTCGAGCATCTTCGGGCCGAGCGCGGCGAGCACCACCGGCGGCGGCTCGTCGGGAGAGGGACCGTCGTACGGCGAGGCCTCCATCCCGTCGAGGTAGGTCCGCATCGTCGCGACGGGCTTCCCGTACGTCAGCCCGCGGAGGCCCTCGACGAGCGGCGCGTGCGAGACGCCGATCCCGCCGATGAACCGGCCGCCGGACTGCTCGGCCAGCGTCATCTGCGCCTGCTTCATCGCGCCGGGGTGGCGGTGATGGACGTTCGCGATCCCCGTCGCGAGGACGAGCGTGGACGTCGCATCGGCGAGGTGCGCGAGGAGGACGAGGGGGTCGCGGCCGACCGTCTCGGGGTGCCAGAGGGCCGAGTAGCCGAGCCGCTCGACGCGGCGGGCGGCGTCCGTCGCCTCGGCGGACGTGAGGCGGTCGAGGAACAGCCACACGCCCGGCGGGCGCAGGCGGTCGGCGAGGGAGGGCGACATCACCCGGACGCTATCGCCCGGCGCGGCGCGCCCGAGAGAGCCGAGACGCGGTCCGCACGAGGACGATCGTGCCCGCGATGCCGCCGACGAGGACGATGAGGATCGCGCCGACGACGGCCGTCACGACCTTGCCGCCCACGCCTTCGCCGACCGCGAGCTCGGCGTCCGGGGCCGCACCCGCGGGCGCCGCGACCGTCACCCGGTACGCGCCGTCCCGTGGGACGTCGAGCCCGGCGACGGACTGCCCGGAGTGCCCGCCGAACGAGTAGGAGACCTCGCCGGAATGCGGGCCGACCTCCACCTGCGGCGCGTCCCGCGGCGCGTCGACGCGGATCTCGAGCGGCGGGATGGGCACGTCCTCGCCGAGATCCGTCTCGTAGTACGCGGCGGCGCGGCCCTCGTCGAGCTGGACCGTCCCGCTCCCGGGGATCGGGACCCGGTCGAGCTCGTCGACCGCGTCCGCCATCCCGAGGAGCCCGACGACGAACCAGGCGATCGCGGCGGCGATCGCGAGCGCGATGAGAGCCGCTCCGACGGCGAAGCCCCGTCGTGAAGGCGGCCGGTCCGTCCTCCCGGGCCGCTCGGGAGCGCCGAAGGCGGCCTCGGCCTGGGCGCGCAGGGGGTCGGTCACGCGCGGATCGTCCCATGCGCCTCGCATAATCACGCCCGATGGCCGCACGTCCCCTGCACGAGATCGTCGACCCCGGATGGGCGCAGGCGCTCACCGGCGTCGAGGGCGCGATCACCGAGATGGGTCGCTTCCTCCGCGAGGAGGTCGCCGCCGGCCGCGGCTACCTGCCGAAGGGCGATCACATCCTCCGCGCCTTCACGCAGCCCCTCGCCGAGGCGCGCGTCCTCATCGTCGGGCAGGACCCGTACCCGACCCCCGGCCACGCGGTCGGCCTGTGCTTCAGCGTCGCCCCCGAGGTCCGCCCGCTCCCCAAGAGCCTCGTGAACATCTTCCGCGAGTACTGCGAGGACCTCGGGCACCCGATGCCGTCGTGCGGCGACCTCAGCCCGTGGACCGAGCAGGGCGTCCTCCTCCTGAACCGCTCTCTCACCGTGCAGCCCGGCAAGCCCAACAGCCACCAGGGTCGCGGGTGGGAGGCGGTGACCGAGGCGGCGATCCGCGCGCTCGCCGGGCGCGGAGGCCCGCTCGTCGCGATCCTGTGGGGGCGCAACGCACGCAACCTGCGGCCGCTCCTCGGCGAGGTGCCGTGCATCGAGTCGGCCCACCCGAGCCCGCTCTCGGCGCACAACGGCTTCTTCGGCTCACGGCCCTTCAGCCGCGCGAACGAGCTGCTCGTCGCGCAAGGCGGCGAGCCGGTGGACTGGCGGCTGCCGTAGGACGGCGTGACGCGGCGCCCTCGGGCGCCGCGTCACCCGATGCGCCTCAGCAGAGGACCTGGACCATGAACTCGTCGCGACGTCCACGCCGGCGTCGTCCTCGGTGCGGACGACGACGGTGTCCGTCGTCCCGGTGTTCTCGTTCACGCCGGTCTGCTGGGGATCGACCCCGACGTTGTCCGGCGCGGCGCTCGTCGCCGTGTACGAGCACGTCGAGATGTCGCGCGGGAACACGACGACGTAGTTCCCGATCGAGATGCGGCTCGACGTCACGTCGCCGGAGCTGCGGATCAGCGCGCCCGCGGCGGAGACGAACGCCCACATGATGTCGTTCTTCCTCGCGAACGCCGACGAGTCGACGCCGTCGAGCGTGTTCGCGTCGTCGGCGGTCGCGGCCGCGAGCCCGGCCTTCGCCCGCGCCGTGCTCACGATCTCCGAGGCGTGGAGGCCGTCGAGGCGGTCGGCGTTGAGGCCGGTCGCGACACCTGTCGCGTTCGTCGTGAACGGCCGCTTCGTGTCGCCGCCGGCGCCTGCGGTGATCGCGCCGACCATGTTGCCGTTGCAGCTGTTGAACTCGAAGGCGCCTTCGGGCCCCGTCGACCTCGCGAATCTGATCACGGCCTTCCATCCCTGGGGCCGTGCGACGTCGTGCCCGCGATGCGGGCTCGACGTCGCACGGTCTCCCTGAACGCGGCGCATCGCGACGGCTGCGCGGCGACCGCCGACCGCTGCAGCTGGAGCGCCCGCGCGCGCAGCAGCGCGACCTCGGCGGCCGTCGGGCGGAACGGATCGGCGACGTGCGCGTGTGGCGGGTCGACGGCGACGGCCGCGACGACCTCGCCGTCCACCTCGGCGAGGAGGAGGTCGCCGGCCGGGGCGCGGCGGCTGTCGAGCGCGGCGAGGCGCGCCACCGCCTGCCCGTCCTCCGGACGCGCACGGCGGATCGTGATGGCGGCGGCGGGACGCGGGCGGGACATGGCTCCACGGTGGCGGCGCCGACCCGCGACGACGAGGGCCAATGCCGCCGCGCTGGCCTCTCGCCCCGGCGTGAGCGGTCCAGCCGTCGCCGACTGGACCGCCGGTGGAGGCGTAGGCTCATCGCATGCCGCACCCCGCCCGACTCGCCGCGCAGCTCGGGGCGTGGCGCGACGGCGACGGACCGCAGTTCGAGCGCCTCGCCGCGGCGATGACGGCGGTCATCGAGCAGGGCGCGCTCGACGGCGCGCGGCTGCCGTCCGAGCGGCGCCTCGCGGAGGAGCTCGGCGTGAGCCGCAGCACCGTCGTGCGCGCCTACGACGCCCTGCGCCGGACCGGCCTCGTCGTCTCGCGCGAGCGCTCGGGCACCGTCGTGCGGGCCGTCGGCCGCCGGCGCGCGACCGAGGCCCAGATGCCGCAGCTCCAGACGCTGCTGCGCCCGCCCGCCGACGGCGTCGATCTCACGCTCGCCTCGCCCGAGCTCGACGAGGCGATCGGCGACATCTCCGTGTCCGTGGCCGACGCCGAGGGTCTCGTCCCCCGGCACGGCTACGCCCCCCAGGGGGTCCCGGCGCTGCGGGAGGAGATCGCGCGGCGCCTGTGCGACGAGGGGACGCCCGCGACCCCGGACGAGATCCTCGTGACGAACGGCGCCCACGAGGCGATCTCGCTCGTGTGCGAGCTGCTCGCCGCGCGCGGTCAGCCGGTCGCCGTCGACGAGCTCACCTACCCCGGGGTCCTCGAGCTGCTCGAGCGCGTCGGCGCCGTGCCGTGCGCGGTGCCCGCCGATCCCGCCGGGATGCGCCCCGACGAGCTGCGTCGGCTCCTCTCGCGCTCGGTCGTCGGCCTCGTCTACCTCATGCCGACCTGCAGCAACCCGCTCGGCCGGTCGATCGCCGCCGACCGCCGGCGCGAGCTGCTCTCGATCGCCGCGGAGCACGGCGCGCTCGTCGTCGAGGACGGGACACTCGACGACGTCCGCTACGCCGGGGCGCTCCCGACGCTGCGCGCGGCAGCGCCGTCGATCGTCCTGCGGATCGGATCGGTGAGCAAGGTCGCCTGGGGAGGCCTTCGCGTCGGCTGGGTGTGCGGGCCGCGCGAGATCGTCGGCAGGCTCGCCCGGCTCAAGGGCGCCCGCGACCTCGGCGCGAGCGCGATGGCCCAGCTCGCCGCGCTCCAGGTGCTGCGCGAGCTCGACCGCCTGCGCGGCGACCGGCGTGACCGCGCGCGGCGGCGCATGACGCTCATGCGGGCGGAGCTCGTCCGCCGCATCCCCGAGTGGCGCGTCTCGGCGCCGGACGGAGGGTGGTCGCTGTGGGCCGAGACGCCGGGGGTCGACGGCGACGTCCTCGCGGCGGCGGCCGCGCGGCACGGCGTGCTCCTCACGCCCGGCCGGCCGTTCCGGCCCGGCGGCCCGCCCACCGAGGCGGTGCGCCTCTGCGTGAGCGCGCCGGAGCCCGTGCTCGTGAAGGGGGCGGAGCGCATCGCGGCCGCGTGGGGAGAGGTCCGCGAGACCGCCACGCGCCGCGCGGCGCCGCCCGGTCCCGCCACGAGGCAGCCAGGCGTCCTGACCTGAGAGCCCCACTCCGGCCGGCCGATCCGGCCCGGGCGCGAGCCGTGCACGCGAAGCGACCGTGACCCCGCAGGGGGTTCCGTCGTCCCCCGAGCGAGTGACTTGCAATCAGATTCATTACTGAATGTCTTTACAAATAGCTCGCCATCTGGGACGGTGCGGACCGTCCAACCGAGAGCGAGGTCCCGTCGTGTCCCACCCCGATCCCCACACGCGCGAGAACGTCGACGTCGTCGTCGTCGGCTCCCGGGTCGCGGGCTGCGCGGCCGCCGTCGCGCTCGCCCGCGGCGGCCGCTCGGTCATCACGCTCGACCGCGCGCGCTTCCCGTCGGACACCCTCTCGACGCACCTCCTCTTCCCGTCCGGCGTCGCGGAGATCGCGCGCGTCGGCGCACTCGACCGCGTGCTCGCCCACGACCCGCCGGAGTGCCGCGAGATCCTCCTCACGGTCGACGGCGACGTCGAGGTGCGCGAGCGCTTCAGGCCGGTGGACGGCATCCGCTACGGGCTGTGCGTCCCGCGTCCCGAGCTCGATCTCGCGATGGTCGAGACGGCGCGCGATCACGGGGTCGACGTCCGCGAGCGCTGCGGCGTCACGTCGATCGTGTGGGACCGCGGGCGCGCGGCCGGCGTGCGCTACACGGACGCCGACGGCGAGGAGCGCGAGCTGCGCGCGAAGCTCGTCATCGGCGCCGACGGCCGCCGCTCGAGCGTCGCGGGGATGGTCGGCGCCGATCGCCCGTACCGGGGCTCGCGCAACGGTCGCGGCCTCGTCTTCCGCTACATGGACGACCCCGCGGCGGGAACGGACTGGCGCAACGTCATGACGCAGTTCCGCGCCGACGACACCCACGGCATGGTGTTTCCCTGTCCCGGCGACCGCATGCTCGTCCTCTTCATGGGTCCGGCCGAGCAGGTCTCCGCGTTCCGCTCCGACCCGGAGGGGGAGTGGGCCCGCCAGGTCGCGCGCAACCCGACGCTCGCCAGGCGCATCGAGGGGGCGACGAACCTCTCGAAGATCCGCAGCACGGGGGACGTCCCCGCGTACTTCCGCGTCTCGAGCGGGCCCGGCTGGGCGCTCACCGGCGACGCCGGCCACTTCAAGGACCCGGTCATCGCGCAGGGCATCCGCGACGCCGTCCGCTTCGCCCGGCTCCTCGGCGAGGCGGCCGCTCCCCATCTCGACGATCCCGTCGCCCTCGACCGCGCGCTGGCCGCGGCGGAACGCCGGCGCGACCGCGAGTGCCTCTCGACCTACCACTGGGGCAACCGCGAGTCGCGGCCCGTCGCGAGCTCGCCGCTCGTCGTGGCGGCGCTGCGCGGCTTCGCCGGCTCGATGGACCCCGCGCTCAGCGACGCCTTCAACCGCACGCGCGTCCCGGAGCGCGTCCTCGATCTCGCCGTCGGCGCCCGCGCGCTCGCACGGGCTGCGGCGACTCCCGGCGCGGACCGTCGCACCCTCGCCCGCGAGGCCGTCGAGGAGGTCCGGCTCGACCTCGCCGTGCGGCTCGACCGCCTCCGCGGAGGCTTCCGGGCGCGGCGCGTGACGCCGACCGAGCGGACGGACTACACGTGGCCGCCGTCCGCGGCGTCCCGACCCGCGGCGCCGGCGCCGCGGCCGGTCCCGGACGGGCCGCCGGCGCCTCCGGTCGCGGCGTGAACGCCGGGTTCGCGCGAGCGACTCCCGTCGCGGTAGTGTCACCCGGCACGAGGTCCGGTCGTGGCGGGATGCGGGGGCGCCCACGGAGGGGCGGCCGGGCCGCCGGGACACCGGTCCAGCCGAGTCGCGCCTCCGGCTCTCCCCAGGAGGGGTCACATGAAGGGTCTCATCGCAGCAACCGGCGTCGCCGCCCTGCTCGTCGCCAGCGCGGTCGCGTGGGCGGCGCCGGGTCCGAAGGCGACGGGCGACTTCGTCAACGAGTCCCCGGGCGGCGAGCTCCACATCGCCTTCGCGGCGATGCCCGACAAGAACGGCGGCGCGAAGGGTGAGTTCCTCGTCGAGAACACGTTCGGCCTGCACTGGAGCGGCGATGTCGACTGCTTCGTCCAGTTCGGGCACCGCGCCGTGCTCGCGGGGCAGGCGGACGAGGACGGCACGTACATCCGGCTCATCGTCGAGGACAACGGCGAGGGGGCGAACGCGCCCGGTGACGAGTACGTCCTCGCGGCCCAGAGCGAGAGCAGCGGCCCGTTCGCGTGCACCGGCGGTGACCCGGGCGTCGACGTCGACCGCGGCAACATCCAGGTCCACCCGATCGGATGACCGTCGGCGGTGGTGACCGGGCGCATGGCCCGGTCACCACCCCGCCGCAGCTCTCAGCCGCTCAGCAGCTGATCCCCGTGCACTGCGCCAGGTTGCCGTTGCCGCTCGCCTCGTTGCCGCCGCCGTCGGTGACGCCCGGCGCGATCTCGAACCCGAGGTCGCCGTTGCCGGTCGCGACGTTGCGCGTGAGCACGCCGCTCGACGCGTTGACGTCGATGCCGTCGTCGCCGTTGTCGTGCGTCTCGTTGCGGACGAGCTGCGTGCCGGAGACGTCCGCCTCGACGCGGATGCCGTCGACGACGTTGCCGCTCGAGACGTTGCGGTCGACGAGGTTGTCCGCCCCGCCGCCGAAGAGCGCGATCCCCTCGCGGTTGCCGGTCACCTCGTTGCGGTTGATCCGATTGTCCGTCGAGCCGCTCGTGACGGAGATCGAGAAGACGTTCCCCTCGACCTCGTTGCGCGTGACGACGTTGCCGGCCGAGAGGCCGAGCCGAATCGCGTCGAGCGCGCTCCCGGTGATCGTGTTGCGGTCGACCATGTTCCCGTCGGCCCCGGCGAGCTCGATCCCGCGGACGTTGTCCTCGAGCGTCAGCCGGCTCACCTTCGAGTCGGTCGTCTCGTCGAGGACGACGCCCTGCGTGAAGCCGCGGATCGTCCCGTCCCGGATCTCGACGTCGTCGCGTCCGGCGGCACGCACGCCCGCCTGGGCGCCCGCCCCCCCGGAGATCGTGTGGCCGCCGAGGTGGAGGGTGACGCCGTCGGCGGCGATGACGAGCGCGTCGCCGCTGCAGCCGACGAGATCGGAGTCGAGCTTCGTGTCCTGCGTGATGACGTCTCCGCACGAGACGTGGGCGGCGCCGGCCGGGGCCGCGAGCCCCAGGACGGCCGCTCCCGCGATGATCGGGACGGCCGCGAGGGCCCTGCTGGACCTGCTGCGCATGAGGTGCTCCTCTGCTCGAAGTGCGGCCCCCCGGCGCGAGTGTAGTCGCAGTTGAGGTCCTGCGAAAAGGAGGCCGGGGCGGCCTCGGGTCGGGCCCGAGGCCCGGCCCGACGACTGGGCCGGCCGATCCGGGCGCAGAGCCTCGCTCGACGGTCCGTGCCTTTCCCGGATGGCGGCCGCCCGCCGGCGGCGTACCGTCGTCCCATGAACGGCGTCACCCCCTCGGAGCCGGTCGGGACAGACTCGACGACGCGCGAGCCGACGGGCCGTCCCGACGACGCGCCCCGCGTCCTTCTCGCACGTCGCCGACACGACGACGAAAAGCTCGACGAGGCGCTCGACGAGACCTTCCCGTGCAGTGATCCCGCCGCCTCGTGGGCGGGGGACTGAGCCCGACGGACCCTGCTCACGCGTCCGGTGGACGGCCCTGCGCCTCACGGAGGTGGGCCGCACGTCGCATCGCCGCCCAGAGGTGGTCGGCGCCCGCCCACGCCGCGAAGCCGAGGCCGCCGACCGTGCCGGTCACGGTGAGGAGGACGCCCGCGGCCGCCGCCGCCGCGACCCCCTCGCTGCCGAGGATGAGCACCGCCGCGGCCGCCCCGACGCTCGGGCCGATCGGCAGCTGGCTCAGCGTCACGAGCGCGATGAGGACCGCGATCGCGTCGAAGAACGACGCGTCGACGCCGACCGCGTGCAGCAGCATCCAGTTGCGGAAGATCTGGGCGAAGACGGCCACGAGGACGAACGCGAAGACGCGACCGCCTCCGCGCAGGCTGCGCAGGACCGTGAGGCCGCTCCACAGCTCGCGGGTCGTCCTCGCGGCGAGGTGCCGCAGGCCGGCGCTGAGGACCGCGATGACGACGATCGCGACGACCGGCAGCCACCACGGCAGGCCGAGCGGGCCGACGAGCGTGAACGACGCGGCGGCCGCGAGTGCCGCCTCCACCGCGAGGATCGGGAACTCCGCGGCGATGAGCGTCGGCACCTGGGGGCTCACCTCGGGTGACGACCGGCGGAGCGCTGCGATCCGGACGGCGACGCCGAGGTGGCCGTTGAGCACCCCTCCGAGGACCTGCATGCTCGACGCCCGGTAGAGGATGCGGCGCGAGACGGTCCCTCCCGCGGCCTCGATCGTCAGGTGCCACGCCTCGCTGCGCGAGACGAGCGCGACGACCTGGAGGAGCGCCGCCGCGAGGAGGACGAGCACCTCGGCCCGGTCGAGCGCCTCGGTGAACTCCTCCTTCCGATCGGCGAGGAGCGCGACGAGGACGGCCGCCGTCGCGAGAGAGCCGACGATCGTGATCGGCGTCCGCCGGCGCGCGCCGAAATCACGCATCCGCCACGCGAGCCGCGCGATGCCCCGCCGCGGAGGAGGCTCCGCCCTCGATCTGAGCTCGGTCACCCCCGGCGTCGAGCCTTCGTGCGCCACGGGTGCGACGGTACAGGGCCGGCGAGGTCCCGCCGCGATCGATGCGTCTCGTCACGCGGAATGCGACGACGGTCGCAATCGCACTTGACGCGGTGTCGAGCGTGGGAGATGCTCGGTCGGGAGCGAGAGAGAGAGGATCCACCATGTCGCAGGGCAGGACGACCGACGTCGACGCCGTCGTCATCGGCGCAGGGTTCGCAGGGCTGTACGGGGTCCACAGGCTCCGGAACGAGCTCGGCCTCACCGTGCAGGCGTTCGACGCCGCCAGCGGCCCCGGCGGGACCTGGTACTGGAACCGCTATCCGGGCGCGCGGTGCGACATCGAGTCGATCCACTACTCCTACAGCTTCGACGAGGACCTCCAGCGCGAGTGGCGCTGGTCGGAGCGCTTCGCCGCCCAGCCGGAGATCCTCGCCTACCTCGAGCACGTCGCCGACCGCTTCGACCTGCGGCGCAGCTACCGGTTCGAGACGCGCGTCACCTCGGTCGTCTGGGACGACGACGGGGAGCTCTGGACGGTCGGGACCGACGACGGCGCGACGACGACGGCCCGCTTCGTCATGTCCTGCGCCGGGAACGTCTCGCAGGCGAAGACGCCCGAGTTCGACGGCCTCGAGAGCTTCCGCGGCGAGATCTACCGCACGTACGACTGGCCCCACGAGGGCGTCGACCTCACCGGCAAGCGCGTCGGCGTCATCGGCACCGGCTCGACCGGCATCCAGGTCATCCCCATGGTCGCCGAGGAGGCGGAGCACCTCACGGTCTTCCAGCGCACCCCGAACTACGCGGCGCCGCTCCACAACCGGCCGGCGGACCCGCGCGAGGTCGAGGAGGTCATCGCCCGCTACCCCGAGCTGCGCCGGGAGGCGCGCTCCCAGTACCTCGGCGCCGTCTACGAGCCGTCGAAGCCCTCGGCGCTCGCCGACAGCCCCGAGGAGCGCAGGGAGCGCTACGAGCACTTCTGGAACGCGGGCGGCTTCCGTCTCGTCCTCTCCACCTACGGCGATCTCCTCTTCAACAAGGAGGCCAACGACACCGCGGTGGAGTTCATCCACGAGAAGATCCGCGAGCGCGTGGAGGATCCCGCGGTCGCTGACCTCCTGTGCCCGACGGACCATCCGTACGCGACGAAGCGCGCGGCGTTCGAGACGGACTACTACGAGACGTTCAACCGCGACGACGTCGACCTCGTCGACGTCCGCTCCGCCCCGATCGAGGAGATCACCCCGACCGGGCTGCGCACCTCCGAGGCCGAGTACGAGCTCGACGTCATCGTCCTCGCGACCGGGTTCGACGCCTTCACGGGCGCCCTCCTGCAGCTCGGGTACGTCGGGCGGGGCGGCCGCCGGCTCGAGGACGCGTTCGCCGAGGGACCCCGGACCTATCTCGGGATCGGCGTCCACGACTTCCCGAACCTCTTCACGATCACCGGCCCGCAGAGCGCGGTCGGCCTGTACAACAACCCGCTCGCGATCGAGGACCACGTCGAGCTCGCCTCGCGGATGATCGCCCACGTCCTCGAGGAGGGCGCGTCGACGATCGAGCCCTCGCCGGAGTCGCAGGTCGTCTGGAACGACCTCGTCAACGGCGTCGCCGACCAGACGCTCCTCCCGCTCGCGAACTCGTGGTACATGGGCGCCAACATCCCGGGGAAGGCCCGGCAGATCCTCTTCTTCCCCGGTGGCGCGCCGCTCTACCGCGCGATCTGCGACGACGTCGAGCGCACCGGCTACGGCGGCTTCCTCGTCGACGGGCGGGGGAGCGACGTCCCGCCGATGGTGAAGCTCGACCCGGCGGTCCTGCTCGTCATCGGAGCGATGCTCATGCAGGGCGCGAAGCCCCTCGAGGAGCAGTCGGTCGAGGAGATCCGCGAGACCTTGGAGGGCTTCACGGCGCTCCAGGGGCCGAAGGCGGAGGTCGCCGAGGTCGTCGACGCGACGTACCCCGGCCCGTCCGGGGATCGTCCCGCGCGCCTCTTCGTCCCGGCCGGAGAGGGCCCGTTCCCCGTCGTCGTCTTCCTGCACCCCGGCGGCTGGGTCGGCGGCTCGATCGAGGTCGCCGACGGACCGTGTCGACGGATCGCCGCGGAGTCGGGGGCGATCGTCGTCGCGCCGAGCTACCGGCTCGCGCCCGAGGACCCCTTCCCGGCGGCGCCCGACGACTGCCTCGCCGCGGTGCGCTGGGTCGCCGAGACGATCGCCGAGCGCGGCGGCGACCCTGAGCGGATCGTCGTCGCGGGCGAGAGCGCGGGCGGCAACCTCGCGGCGATCACCGCGCAGCGCGCGCGGGACGAGGGCGGCCCGGCGCTCGCCGGGCAGATCCTCGTCTACCCGCCGATCGACCCGGAGGCCTCGACGGCCTCGCGCGAGGAGTTCGCCGCGGGCCCGCTGCTCAGCGTGAAGGCCGCCGAGGGCATGTGGGCCGCGTACCTGTCGGGAGCGCCCGCCGACGCGGCGGCGCCGTCGCGCGCGGCGACCCTCGAGGGTCTGCCCCCGGCGCTCGTCATCACGGCCGAGTGCGATCCCATGCGCGACGAGGCCGAGGACTACGGTCGCGCGATGTCCGCCGCCGGGGTCGACGTCGAGGTCGTCCGTGCCGACGGCATGGTGCACGCCGCCCTCGACCTCGCCGGGGTCGTCCCGAACGCCGGCCGGCTCTTCGAGGCGATCGCCGGCTACCTACGGACCCGCGTGGGCGCCACGCCGGCGGCCGGCGAGGCCGGCGAGCGCGAGGGAGCCACCGCCTGAGCGGTCGCGACAGCTAGGTGTAAGTCCCGAGCAGGTTGTTCAGCCGTTGGACGGGTGGTTGTCGGCC